>JBDLIK010000807.1:0-2063 GCA_039714895.1 Myxococcota bacterium
CGGTCACGCCCCGTGAGCCCGGTGCGGGGCATGCGCGGGCTGCGCAACCGCCGGCTTCGCCTCGTGCGCGACGGGTGTCCCGTGGCCCTGGGCGTCCATGCCGTGGGCGACGCCGCCATCCACACGAATCCCCTCTACGGACGGGGCTGCACCCTGGCCTTCGTGCACGCCTGGCTGCTGCGGGACGCGCTGCGCGAGCATGGGGAGGACGCCGACGCCTGCGCGTTGGCCTTCCACGACGCCACCGAGCGCGAGCTCGGCCCCTGGTACCTGGCGGCCCGGGAGCAGGACCGGGACTCCCGACGAGTGTCCGACGCCTGGAGGCGGGGAGAGGATCCCGACGCGCCGGCGGCCGCCGATCAGCCCGTGGACCCGCGCGCCTTCCTGCGCTCGGTGCTGCGGGACGGTCTGCTCCCGGCCCTGCGCACGGACGCGGTGGTGCTGCGTGCCTTCGCGCGGAGCTTCAATCTGCTCTCCCCGCCGGACGCGCTGCTCTCGGACCCCGAGGTTCTGCAGCGCGTCTTGAAGGCCTGGCGTGAGCGCGATTCCCGTCAGGCTGCACAGCCCCTCGGCCCGGGGCGGGAGGAGATGGTGGACCTGCTCGACCGCGTCGCCTAGAGATCCACCTGGACCAGGTGCGGTCCGGGCTCCGCGAAGCTCTTCTGCAGGGCGGTGGCGAGCTCTTCGGCGTTGGCGGGGCGCGAGGCGGGCACACCGAAGCCGCGGGCCAGCGCGCACCAGTCCAGCGGCGGTCCGTCGAGCTCGGTGAGCGAGCGCGCCACGGGTCCGGGCTCCGCGATCCCCGCGCGCGCCAGCTCGACCTGCAGGATGCGATAGCTGCGGTTCGAGCAGAGCACCGTCGTCACGTCCAGCCCTTCCCGGGCCTGAGTCCACAGCGCCTGCAGCGTGTAGGCCCCGCTGCCGTCGGCCTGGAACGCGATCACCCGGCGCTCCGGGCAGGCCAGCGCCGCCCCGGTTGCGCACGGCAGCCCCTGGCCGATGGCGCCTCCGGTGAGCCCCAGCAGGTCGTGGGGAGGGGAGCCCGCCGAGGCCAGGAACCAGGGCAGCCCCGAGGTGGCGGCCTCGTCTACGACGATGGCGCCCTCGGGCTGGGTAGCAGCGAGGGCAGCGCCGAGCGTCTCGGGCGAGAGCCCTCCGGTGGGTGGCTCCGGCTGGGGCGGCGCGGCGAGGGACGGCGCAGCCTCGGCCGAACCGGCTCGCTCCGCGAGCGCGTCGAGGGCGCCCGCTAGATCCTCCCCGGGGTGGGCGAGCACGAAGCTCTCGGTCGCATCCGGGGCCAGCAGGCTCGGCTGCCCCCGGTAGCCGAAGAACGAGACCGGGGGACGACTGCCGACGACGACCAACGCGGACACCGGCTCGAGGAACGCGCGCGCCTGCTCGGGGAAGTAGGGGAGGCGCTCCACCGGGGGCACCCCGGCGCCGCGCTCGAGGCGCGGCACGAAGGTGTCGGAGATCAGACGGCAGCCCGAGCCTGCGGCGATGCGCTGCGCCCGCCGCAGCGGGTCTCCACGCAGCGCCGCGCCTCCCAGCAGCAGCGCCGGCGATCCGGGCGCCTTCAGCAGATCGGCTGCCCGGGCAATCCGCTTCGGTGGCACGGCCGGCGCTGGCGCAGGGGCTTGCGCCGCTCGGGGGCCCGCTGCGTCGTTCCACTGGGCGTCCGAGCGAGCCACCAGGGTGGCCACGCCGCCGGGGGGCGTGCGCGCGGCCGCAATCGCTTCCGCGACGGCCGGGGCGAGCTCGTTCGCGTGCTCGACGCTGCGCACCCAGGCGGAGACCGGACGTGCCAGGGACTCCACGTCGGAGGTGAGCGGTGCGTCGTGCTCCAGGTGCCAGCTGGCGTGGTCCCCGATCAGGTTCACGATCGGCGTGTGGGCCCGGCGGGCGTTGTGCAGGTTCGCGATGCCGTTGGCGAACCCCGGCCCCAGGTGAAGCAGAGTGAGCGCAGGACTCCCCGTCATGCGACCGTAGCCGTCGGCCGCGCCGGTGCAGACCCCCTCGAACAGACACAGCACCGCCCGGATGCCCGCCACCGAGTCGAGCGC
>JBDLIK010000808.1:0-2062 GCA_039714895.1 Myxococcota bacterium
TGTACGGGAGAGTCGAAGCTCTGCCCAGGCGACGAATTCGAACCGGCGGACACGGAGTGTCGCGCCGCCGCGGGCAGTTGCGACGTGGCAGAGGTCTGCAATGGCACTGGCGCCAACTGCCCCAACGACGCGCTCGTGCCCCAGGATACGGTGTGCCGCCCCGTCGCGAGCGACTGCGACGTCGCGGAGGCGTGCACCGGCACGGACGTGGGATGCCCCGCGGAGGAGTTCCTGGCCGACGGCACCGCCTGCAATGACGGGGACCTGTGCACCGCGGCGGATGTCTGCCTGACGGGCACCTGCCAGGGGGTCGCCTGCCTGAATGGGGCCTTCTGCCCGACACAGAATGTCATGATCGACTTCGACGACGTCGTGGCGCCGGGTTCCTTCGCCGCGGCGGAGCCCCTGGTGGACCAGTACGCCGAGCTGGGAGCCACATGGCTCGGAACGGGAGCCGTGCTGGACGACACCGCCATCCCCGAGGTGGCGGGGCATCTTCCTCCGAACTTCGCGGCCTACAGCGACGTCGACCAGCTCATGGACGACAGCGACACGCAGGGCTACGACGAGATGGCGATCACCTGCCCCGCGATGGAGGTCAGCCTCTGCGTCGGGGCCGAGGACGACTCGATCTTCACGGTGGTCGCGAAGGACGCGGACGGCTTCCTCGTCGACGCGGCGCCGAGCGTGGCGATCTCCCCGGATGTGCGCTGCGTCGAGCTGCGGGGTGAGGTAGGCCGCGAGATCGCCATGGTGGAGTACTTCAACACTCCGCTGGTCGGACCCGCGAACCTGGCGCCCAGGTTCGGGGTGGACGCCATCAGGCTGCCCGAGCCCGGGGAAGCCTTGCTGTTGCTCACGGCCCTGGCGGGGGTCGGCGGATTGGCGCGGTCGCGCAGGAGATAGCCGCGACGCGGCCCCGCTCCGCGCACCCCCGGCTTCGACGAAGGCCCTCCCGGTTCTTGGCGGCCCCCCGTGGCATGCTATGAACCCAGCGGTCGGCCGCGATCCACCGTCCGACCTGCGCCCGAGGGAGGTCCCAGGATGACGGAGCCCTCCGCCACCCCGCTGCCCGGCCTGGCCGCAGGCTCGAACCCCCTGCTCGAGAACCCCCAGCTCCTCTCCAACCCCTACCCCCTCTACGCGCTGCTGCGGGACGGCAACCCGGTGTTCCGGCTACCGATTCCGGTCGAGACCGGAGCGGGGGTGTGGCTTCTCACCCGTCATCGGGACGTCGAGGCCGTGCTCAAGGACCGGCGCCTCTCCGCCAATCGACGCCGGGCCGACGTCTTCCGGCTCTACCGGGATCGACTGCCGATCGCCATCGTGGAGGGCCCGGCGGGCGCCCAGTCGATGTTGATGAAGGACCCGCCCGAGCACACCCGCCTGCGGGGGCTGGTGAGCAGGGCCTTCACCCCGCGTCGCATCGCCGAGCTCGCTCCCCGCATCGAGACCCTGGCGAACCAGCTCGTCGACGACCTGCTGGTGGGCGGCGAGGGCGACCTCATCCACGACGTCGCCGAGCCGCTCCCGGCCATCGTGATCGCCGAGCTGCTCGGGGTGCCGCCCGAGGACCACCGCACCTTCCGCGGCTGGTCGTCCCAGCTCATCGCACAGCTTCCGACGTTCGGAGCGGAGACGCAGGATCGAATCGGCGAGATCCTCGAGCGCATCCTCGACTACCTGCGCGAGGGAATCGAGCGCCGCAGGCGGGAGCCCCGGGACGATCTGCTCACCGCCCTCATCGAGGCCCGAGACGAGCGCGACGCGCTCACCGAGGAGGAGATGGTGTCCACGGCCTTTCTGCTCCTGCTGGCCGGCCACGAGACCACCACCAACCTGATCGGAAACGGCACGCTGGCCCTGCTCCGCAACCCCGAGCAGCTCGAACGGCTGCGTCGCCGAGCCGACCTCGTGGACAACGCCGTGGAGGAGATGCTCCGCTACGACAGCCCGGTCCAGGCCACCGTGCGCGTGGCGACCGAGCCTCTCGAGCTCGGCGACCAAAGACTTTCGGCGGGGGCGCTGGTGATCACGAGCCTCGGGGCCGCCAACCGCGACC
>JBDLIK010000809.1:0-2062 GCA_039714895.1 Myxococcota bacterium
CGGCCTGCTCACGGCCTTCATCATGGTGCTGTGCCTCCTGGCAGACGCGACCTTGCTGCCGGCGCTGCTCCTCTCTCGCCGGGCCTGGCGCCGCGGCGGCTAGTTGTGGGTCCGCCCGCTGGCGAAGCGCCAGCTCGCACCACAGCTACGCTCGGCTTCGCCTCGCTGCGCGCGCCTCCGGCGCTTGCAGTGGGTCGGCCCACGGGTCTCCGCATATCCCGGAGTCCCGGGGCCGCGTGGAGTCCCCTCGGTTCCGGAGCGGCTCGTCTACCTGAGGGGCGCCAAGGGCGCCGCCCCAGGTCCTGGGTGGGACGGATCTCGTGAGGCCTGCTCCTCAGCACGCAGGAAAGGCGCGACGGAAGCGAGGGGTCCACCCGGCCCACGGTACAGCTCCTGCACGCGCGGGGTGCACTACGCGGTGGGGCTCCTGAGCTTTGACGCTGCGCGCGCTTGTCGGCGCTTGCATTCTCGTCACGACCCCGGTCAAGCTCCGAGCTGCGTCCGTCCGTCCAACGGTTCAAGAGCAGGGCGGTTCTCGCCGATCCTTCTGTCATGCGCGCGACCGGGAGCGAGACCGAGAGCGAGCTCTACCGCCTCTACTGGTCCGAGGTCGGAAGGGACCGCGCTGCCGCCGCCCTGGGGATGACCGCCGCCATGGCGTTGGCGCTGCAGGTCGCCTTCATCTTCCTGGACCGCTTCGCCTACCCCGAATCGTTCCCGTTCTTCCTGACGATGCGCCTCACGGTCAATGCCGCGCTGCTGGCCATCCTGTGGCGCACGCGCTTCACCCACCCGAATGCCTCCATGCTCGCGCTGTCGCTCTCGGTTGGGCTCGAGATCCTGGCGATGACCTATGCGACGCACGCGCCGACCAGCGACTACTACGTCGGGCTGGTCATCCTCTTCGTGGGGATGCCGGTGCTGCTGCCGATGTCGGCGACCCAGGCCACCTGGGTCTGTGGTCTCGTGACGGCCGGCTATGCGGTGGCCCCGCTGGCGGTGCCGGGGCCGATTCCGTGGAAGGACTTCATCATCCACCTCGTCTTCCTCGTGAGCGGATCCGTGGAGAGCGTACTGAGCTGTGGCTTCCTCAGCCGGGTCCGCCTGAACGAGTTCGCCCAGCGGCGCGAGATCGAGCGCGCTCGCGACGAGCTCAAGGAGCTCGATCACGCCAAATCCCGCTTCACGGCCAACGTCCACCACGAGCTCCGGACGCCCCTCACCCTCACCCTGGCTCCCATCGAGTCCATGATGAGCGGCGAGTTCGGCGAGGTGAGCGAGCTGCAGCGCGGGTACCTGAAGACGATGCACGTGAACGCCCTGCGGCTGCTCAAGCTCATCAACAACCTGCTGGACCTGGCGAAGATCGAGAGCCAGCAGCTGGAGCTGCACCGACGTCCCATCGAAGCGGGGAGGCTCGCGGAGGACATGGTGGCGGGGGCACGGCCCCTGGCGGAGCGCAAGGGGATCGAGCTCTCGTGGCAGGGGGCGGAGCGGCTGCCCACGGTGCACGCGGATCCCGACGCTCCGGAGAAGGTGTTCACGAACCTGATCGGGAACTCTCTCAAGTTCACGGATCCCGGCGGGCGGATCACGGTGAGCGGAGAGGAGAGTGCGGAGGGGATCCACTTCGGGGTGGCGGACACCGGGGTGGGGCTGCCCGCGGATCAGGTGGACCGCATCTTCGATCGCTTCGCCCAGGTCGACATGTCGGCGACCCGCCGCCACGAGGGTACGGGGATCGGACTCTCGCTCTCCCGCGAGCTCGTGGAGCTGCACGGGGGGCGCATCTGGGCGGAGAGCGAGGGGCTCGGGCACGGCACGCGAATCCACCTGGTGATCCCGCGGGGCGAGCCGGACGCAGCCGCCGACGAGGAGGTCGTGGCCACCGAGGACGGCCGCGCGTTCTCGGCTCGGCAGTCCTTCGACGCAATCGGCGCCGAGCTCGGCGAGGAAGCCACGATCTCCGAGGAGTACCGCTCGGCGGAGCTGGCGCGCAGCGTGGAGCGCTGGGAGCGGAGCGGAGAGCGGCCGGATCCGTCGGAGATCCAGACCGGGGCAC
>JBDLIK010000810.1:0-2058 GCA_039714895.1 Myxococcota bacterium
GTGGCGGGGGCGCGCTTCACGGGGGCGGACGGTCGCTGGCGGTGAGACCTTCCCGGCTGCTCGACCCCGCCGACCGCCTGCGGGTGGAAACCGCGGTCCACGAGGCCCGCCGCGCCACCTCCTGCGAGATCGTGGTGATGGTGGTTCGCGACAGCAACGACTACCCGGGAGCTGCCTGGCGCCTGGGGCTCTTGCTGGCGGCCCTCGGGGCGCTCGGCGCGTCGATCTTCCTGGCCTCCCCCGCGCTGCTCGAGATCCTGGCCATCCAGGGGCTGGGCGTTGCCGCAGGTCATGGACTCGCGCGTAGCGACGCGCTGCGCCGACGGCTCATCTCGAGGCAGCTGGCCGAGGCGAGTGTCGAGCGACGCGCCGCACGTGCCTTTGCCGAGCAGGGGCTCTGCCGCCGCTCGGGCGCGCTGGTCTTCGTGAGCCTGCTGGAGCGGCACGCCCTCGTGCTCGCCGGTGGAGAGCTGGCGCAGCCGTCCGTCTCCGAAGCGCGCTGGCAGGAAGTGATCGATCCTCTGCTGGTGGCGATGCACGAGGGCCGCGCCGCCGACGGGCTCGTCCGGGCGGTGGAAGACTGCGCGACGCTCCTGGCCCTGCGCGAGCCCGGCGCCGGAGACTCACGCGAGGCACCGGGGCTCGTGCTCGAGGACGCGTCCCCGTGACCGACTCACTTGACGGGCCGACGCAGCGAGGCGAGAGTGGCAGGCGGCCGCTGCACGCCGCCGGAGGTTCCATGACCACTGTCCCGCGACCCGAGCTCCCCGAGGCCCACCCGCAGCAGACGGACGGCGTGCGCGCAGCCATGGAAGCGATCTACAACTGGAATTACGAGAGCGAGATCGATGAGCTGCGCACGCTCTATGCCAACGCCCTCGATCGCCAATGGATTGGCATGAAGCAGCTGGACTGGACGGCCGAGATCGACCACGAGGCCTTCTCGACCAGCTTCTCCATGGGCGGCATCCCCCTGCAGGAGACCGAGTTCTGGCAGAGCCTGCCCCAGGAGCAGCGCTGGCAGGTCTCCCGACGCATGGCCGCCTTCATGCTCTCCAACTTCCTGCACGGCGAGCAGGGGGCGCTGATGGTGGCGGCCCAGCTCGTGAACGCCGTGCCCCACATGGATGGCAAGTTCTACGCGGCCACCCAGACCATGGACGAAGCGCGTCACGTGGAGGTCTTCGCCGCCTACATCCGCAAGCTCGACGAGGTCTACCCCATCGCTCCGGGGCTCAAGCGGCTGCTCGACTCCGTGCTCGAGACGGACAACTGGCTCTTCAAGGCCGTGGGCATGCAGGTGGTGACCGAGGGGCTCGCGCTCTTCGTCTTCCGCGACATGCGCAACCAGACCCGGGAGCCCCTGCTCAAGGAGCTGCTCACCTACGTCTCCCGAGACGAAGCACGCCACACGGGATACGGAATCAAGTACCTCACGGCGGTGGTGCCCACCCTCGACGCGGCCGCCAAGGCGGAGATCGAGGACTTTGCGTTCGAGTCGGCGCGGCTGCTGATCGACTCGCGCTCGGGCGTCTCGCTGCGCGAGAGCACCTTCACGATCTGGCAGGAGGCGGGAATCGACCCCGCCGACGCCATCGGGGCCCTCGCGAAGGAGCGCGGCCGGATGCAGGAGGCCCTGCAGCGGCGGGGTGGGCGCTACGGACCCGTGCGCGGCTTCGTGATCCCGACGTTGCGCAGCATCGGCCTGTTCAGCGAGCGCATCCAGGACCACTTCCAGGAGATGTTCACGGCGAACTTCGGGGCGGCGATGGCTCCGCTCTCCGAGGATCCGCGCGACCTCCCCAAGGACCTCGAGGCCTGGGTGGAAGAAGGAGCCTAAAGGCGCTCGAAGGAGGCGGCCTGCGCCCAGCCGGAGCTGGCGCGCGGCGGCCCGCCTTCGCGCAACAGCAGGCCCTCGACCCGCGGCAGGGACTCGAAGAGCTTCAGCCCTTCGGACTCACCGAGCACCAGCAGCGCCTTGCTGAGCGCCTCGGCACCGGCGCCCGTGGGCGCCAGGACGGCCGCCTGGCGGGCCTCGGTGAGCGGCACGCCCGTGCG
>JBDLIK010000811.1:0-2057 GCA_039714895.1 Myxococcota bacterium
CCCATCGGCGTGGTGGTGTTCGGGGAGGACCCCGTCGCCGTGGACGCGACCGGCGCCCGCATCATGGGCTTCGACGCGGCCCGCATCCCCCACCTGCGCGAGGGAGGCCGCTTCCTGGGCCACGTGGCCCTCGAGTCCATCGAGCAGGTCGGAGATCGCCTCGAGTCCCACCTCCACGACTTCGCGGTCCTCGAACGCTTCCGCTCTCTGAAGGCTGTCTAGGATCCGGGAACCCGGCGCAGCGGGGGCTCGAAGCCGGCCGCCCTGGGCTGAGCTCCATGGCGCGCTGCGGTGCTCCGTCGGCCGCTTTGGGCGTCGGAGCCCCCCGGCGCACTGCTGCGCAGCGCCGTGGTACGCCACGACGGGCGTCCGTGGGAGGCTGCGCTTGACTTCCGCTCAGCCCAGGGCGGCCGGCTTCGAGGCTCGATCGCATGACTGGGTCTACTCCACCGCCGAGCGAAGCGGCGCACGATTCCGCTGAGGGAAGAGCACCGCAGATGGCTGCGCGCTCTGCGCGCAGCCCACTAGCCGCCGAGGTAGCCGAGGGCTTCGAGCTGGGCGCGGAGGTCGATGGAGAGCTCGGGGATGCCGCTGCCGGCGACGGGGCGGGCGTCGTACGCTTCCAGGAGAGGAAGCAGCTCGTGGGCGCGGGGGTCGGGCCAGAGATCGTGGGCCTCGGTGGGGTCGACGGCGAGATCGAAGAAGGAGAAGCGGGGCTCTCCGCCGCGGACGGGGGTCTCGCGCAGCAGCACCCGATCGCCGAGTCGGACGCGCAGCGCTCGCTGATCGAGCGCCGAGAGGTCGCGTTCGCTCGCAGGGTGCGCGCGGGTCGGGTCGGATCGACGGAAATCGGCGAGCACCTGCAGGGGACGACGCTGCTCGCTCACGACCGCCGATGGCGTGTCCGCGTCGCCAAGTCGCGCGAGCAGCGAGCGCGGGGTCGGACGACCGGTGCCGATCTCCACCAGGGTGGGATGCACGTCCGCGAGGGAGACCACGCCGCCCACGGCCCGGCCGGCGGGTAGGCTCGGATGCCGCAGCAACAGGGGAACGTGCAGGGTCTGTGCGTGCAGGCCCACCATGTGACCGTGAAAGCCGTGCGCTCCGAAGGCCTCGCCGTGGTCTGCGGTCACGACGACCACCGTATGGCGAAGACGCCCGCGCTCCCGAAGACCGTCGAGGAGTTCCCCCACCAGCCCGTCCACGTAGCGGATCCCGGCCGCATAGAGTCGGCGCGCATCCTCCACCTCGCCGGCCCGGGGGTAGGCGAGCCCCTCGGGGCCGCGCAGCTGGGCGAGGTGCGTGCGCTCCCCCACCTGCTCGGGCTCGTCGACGCCGAAGCGCGCCGCACCGGGCACCTCGTGGAAGGGGGAGTGCGCTTCCATCAGGTTGAGGAGAACGAACGACGGCGCCTCTCCGGAGCGGTCGAGCCAGGCGAGGCTGCGGCGCACCAGAAGCGCCCCGCCCTTGCCAGGCGGGCCCTCGCTCAGGCCCGAGAGCAGGCGCACGGCCGTGAAGGCGCGCCACTGCCGCTCGATCTCCCAGACCGACTCACTGTGCTCGAAGCCGCGGGTGAGTCCGTTGAAGCGCCCCACCCAGGGGTTCGCGACGAAGGCGGCACTGCGGTAGCCCGCGGCGCCCAGGATCTCGGCGGTGGTGGCGGCTCCCTCGGGCAGTGCCGGGTGTTCGTGGTGCGCACCGGCCACCCGCGGCAGCTCGCCGGTGAGGAGACTCGCGTGGGAGGGCACGGTCCAGGGCGCGGGGGCGACGGCGTTCTCGAACCAGACCCCTTCCCGGGCCAGCCTCTCGAGGACCGGGGTCGTCGGGAGCTCGGCGCCGTGGAGGCTCGTGTAGAGGGCGCCCACCGTATCGAGAACCACCAGCACGATGTCAGGACGCTCGGCCCGGCCGGGGCTGGGCGGATCGCTGCGAGGCAGCAGCCCGGCGCCGACCACGAGGCCGAGAAGACCCACCAGGGCGGCGCGGCGCTGGCTCGACCTGCGGCGGGCCCGGGGCCAAGACCTGGCGAAGCTCCTCCAGCTCCTGCTGCTGAAGCC
>JBDLIK010000812.1:0-2057 GCA_039714895.1 Myxococcota bacterium
TGTTCCAGCAGGTGGAAGGGTTCGCGGTGGACGAGGACGTGACCTTCGGGGACCTGAAGGGCCTCCTCTACGCCTTCGCCCGCCACATGTTCGGGCCGGAGACGGAGCTCCGCTTTCGCGCCAGCTACTTCCCCTTCACCGAGCCCTCCGCCGAGATGGACTTCCGCTGCCCCTTCTGTCAGGGCGCGGGCTGCGCGACCTGCTCCCAGGCCGGCTGGCTCGAGTGGGGGGGCTGCGGGATGATCCACCCGCAGGTTCTGCGCCACTGCGGGGTGGACCCCGAGCGCCACCAGGGCTTCGCCTTCGGCATGGGACTCGAGCGGGTCGCCATGGACCGCCACGGCCTGCCCCAGATCCGGCTGCTCTACGACGGCGACGTGCGCGTGCTGGGGCAGCTCTGATGCGGGTGCCGCTGCGCTGGCTCTCTGAGTGGATCGAGCTTCCCGCGCCCGCCCTGCTGGCCGAGCAGCTCACCATGGCGGGACTCGAGGTGGACGCCGTGGAGCACACCGGGCCCGACCTCACGCCGTTCCGCGTGGGGCGGGTGGTGGCCTGTGAGCGCCACCCGGACGCCGACCGCCTCTCGGTCTGCTCCGTGGACCTGGGCGAGGGCGATCCGCTCTCCATCGTCTGCGGGGCTCCCAACGTGGCCGCGGGGCAGAAGGTGGCCGTGGCGCTGCCCGGTGCGCGCCTGGCCACCGGGGTGAAGCTCAAGCGTTCGAAGATCCGCGGCGTGCCCTCCGAGGGAATGATCTGTGCCGCGGACGAGCTCGGACTCGGGGACGATCACGAGGGCATCCTGGTGCTGGAGGGAGAGGCCCCCGTCGGCGCACCGCTGACCTCGCTGCTCCAGGCCGGGGAGACCGTGCTCGACGTGGCGGTGCTGCCCAACCGCGGCGACTGCCTCTCCCTGCTGGGCATGGCCCGGGAGGTGCGTGCGCTCTTCGGCGGCGAAATCCGTCTCCCGGACTGCCAGCCGGCGGAGAGCGGGCGGCGAACGAACCAGGATGTGCGCGTCGCCCTCGAGGCTCCCGAGGCCTGCCATCACTACGTCGCGCGGGTGGTGCGGGGCGTGCAGGTCGGCCCGTCCCCCGAGTGGCTGCGTGCAAAGCTCGAAGCCGCGGGGCTGCGCTCCATCGACGTGGTGGTGGACGTCACGAACCTGGTGCTCCTGGAGTTCGGGCAGCCGCTCCATGCCTTCGACCTCGGGAAGCTGCGCGGCGGCGAGGTGCGCGTGCGCCTGGCCGGGGAGGGCGAGACCTTCACGACCCTCGACGGCGCCCTGCGGAAGCTCACGCGCCGCGATCTGCTGATCACCGACGCCGAGCGGATCGTCGCCCTCGCGGGCGTGATGGGCGGCGCCAATACCGGGGTGGACCCCAGCACGCGGGACGTGCTCCTCGAGAGCGCCCATTTCCACCCGGCCTGGATCCGGCACACCGGACGGCGGCTCGGGCTGTTCACCGATGCTTCCATGCGTTTCGAGCGCGGGGTGGACGGCGAAGGCGTGGCGCGAGCGGCCGAACGGGCGGCCCGACTGCTGGCGGAGCTCGCCGGCGGCGAGGTCTCCGAGGGAGTCGTCGAGGCTCGGGGGGAGCCCGCCGAGCACGCGGACGAGGTCGTGATCGCGCCCGAGCGCGTGAACCGGGTGCTCGGCACCGAGCTCTCCGCCCGCGACATCGAGCGCTGCCTCTCGCGGGTGGGACTCGAGAGCCAGGCGGCGGGCGATAGCCTGCGCTGCCGAATCCCCAGCTATCGCAACGATCTATCGATTCCCGAAGACCTGATCGAAGAGGTGGCACGCATCCATGGCTACGACGAGATCCCGACCCGCGAGCTTCGCGCGCGGCTGGTGCCGGGCGAACGCCCGGTCGCCTGGTGGCTCGTGGAGCGGGTCCGCGACGCGCTCGAGTCCGAGGGCCTGGTGGAGCTCCTCTGCCTGCCTTTCGTGGACGCACGCGACCTCGATCGTTTGGGACTGGCCGGCGACGATCCCCGGCGCGAGCCGATCCGGGTGCAGAACCCGATCGTGGAGAACGAGTCCCACCTGCGCAGCA
>JBDLIK010000813.1:0-2054 GCA_039714895.1 Myxococcota bacterium
CACGGGACGCGAGGACCTGCTGCTGCAGGTGGCGGCCCAGCTGGAGGAAGCCCAGCCCTGGACCGACCGCCTGCCCCCGGTCCACGCCTCCCGCTAGCCCTCAAGTAAGCGCGGATCGAACGGCTGGCGAGGTTCGAAGGGTCTCAAACGAGGAACGGGAGCGCGTTTCCTGAGGTAATCTCGGTGTTGCGAAACCACGAGATCCTCCAGAAAACGGCGCTCCCGAGTGAAGAAACCTACCGCGTTTGCGCGGGCGAGTCATCTGAATACGGGGACGGGGATTCCCGAGGAGGAGCTCCCGTGGCCCGAGACATCGGGTCGCGTGACACGGCTTCCGCGGCTGCATCTCGAGGTCGACGAGCGCTCCACGGTCACGCCCTATGGGGGGGTGTCCCTGGCCGCAGCGTTTCTGAAGCGCTTTCGCGTGGCTCAGGAGATCGACGCGCGGGTGCAGGTGCTCAAGCTCCACCTGCGCTTCCACGAGTCGGACCATGTGCTGGCGCAGGCGCTCAATCTCTACGTCGGTGGCGAGTGCTTGGAGGATCAGGCGTCGCTTCAGCACGACGCGGGGGTGCTGCGGATCTTGGGGGCGTGTCGTCTTCCGGATCCGACGACGGCCGGGGATTTCCTGCGGCGCTTCGAGGAGCGACGGCACCCGGGCGCTCTGTCCGGCCTGCGTTCGGCGATCGACGCGGTCCAGGACGCGGTGTGGGGGAAGCAGGCGGGCAAGCGCCGTCGCAAGCGCGATCTCGCGGTGGTGGACCTGGATGGGCACACGAAGCCGCTCTACGGGGTGCAGAAGGAGGGAGCGGACTTCGACTACAAGGGTCGCTGGTCCTACAACGTGCTGCTCGCCTCCCTGGCCGGGACCGGGGAGTGTCTGGCGGTGCGCAACCGCCCGGGCAACGTGCGGTCGAGCGAAGGGGCCGCGGATCTGCTCGAGGAGACGCTTCCGCGGGTGCAGCAGCGCTTCCGGGACGTGTTGGTGCGCGCCGACAGCGACTTCGACCGTCGCGACGTGCGCGAGGCCTGTGAAGCGGCAGGGGTGCATTTCGCCTTCGTGGCGCGGGAGGCCTCGAATCGGCTCTCCTGGGCCGAGGCGATCCCGGAATCGGCGTGGAAGCCGTTTCGTACCCGGGCGCACCGGGAGCGCGAGAAGCATCGCCATCGCGGGGGATTCCAGAGACGGCGCAAGCAGCGCAACCGGCGCCGGCGTCGGGCGCGGGAGCGCGGCTACACGGAGCTCGCGCTCCAGAAGCAATGGGTGGCGGAGATTCCGTGGCGGCCTGCGGGAGCGACGAAGACCTACCGGATGGTCCTTCGTCGCCAGCTCATCGAGCAATCCGACCAGGAGACGCTCTTCGAGATCTACCGCTATCGCTACGTGGTGACGGATCTTCCCGCGTCGTGGTCGGCCGAGGAAGTGATCGACACCACCTACCAACGCTGCGATCAGGAGAACGTGATCGAGCAGATGGGCAGCGGCGTCGCGGTGTGGCGCATGCCGGTGGCGGAATTCGACGGGAACAGTGCCTGGCTCGAGATCGGGCGGCTCGCGTGGAATCTCGGCAAGTGGATCGCGCAGCTCGCCTTGCCTGCGGAAGTCGTACGCTGGGAGTGGAAGCGCTACCGCAAGGCCTTCGTCTATGTCGCCACGGAGGTGGTCCATCGCAGCCGGCAATGCGGGTTGCGGATGAGCCCGGCGCACCGATTCCTCGACACGCTCATCGCGGCGCAGGTGCAGCTACAAACGTAAACGCAGACTCCGAAGACTTTCGGAGCGCGACCGGCACGGGAGACGTGCGCGCCGAATCGGCCCAGTCCCGCAACTCACCGCCCTACCACCGAAACTCACCGTCTCTGCGAACGATGCAAGCTGGGGGGGTCGCCCAACAACGCGCCGAATCGCGATCTCTGGTGCACACTTCGATCGAAGAGCGCTTATTTGAGGGCTAGCCCCAATGCCGATCACTTTGGGCCGTGTCCCGGCCCGGCCGATCACTTTGGGCCGTGTCCCGGCCCGGCCGATCACTTTGGGCCGTGTCCCGGCCCGG
>JBDLIK010000814.1:0-2053 GCA_039714895.1 Myxococcota bacterium
CGCGCCGTCAAGCGCGAGCTCGACCCGGCGGGCGTGCTCAACCCAGGCGTGCTGGTGGACCCACTCCCCCGGGTCGGCTGAGCGCTACCCTTCGACCATGGCACGCATCAACGAGGACTACCGCAAGCTGCGCGCCGGCTACCTCTTCCCCGAGATCGGCCGCAGGGTCCGCGCGTTCCAGCAGGCCCACCCCGAGGCGGCGCTCATCCGGCTGGGCATCGGCGACGTGACCCTGCCCCTGGCGCCCGCCCTGGTCGACGCGCTGCGCGACGCCGCAACCGAGATGGGTACCCCGGACGGCATGCGCGGCTACGCGGACGAAGCCTACGGGTTTCTCGCCGATGCCATCCTCGAGCACGACTACCGGTCGCGCGGTGTCTCCTTCGATGCGTCCGAGCTCTTCGTCTCCGATGGCAGCAAGCAGGACAGCGGCAACATCCAGGAGATCTTCGATCGGAGCTGTCGCATCGTCGTCACCGACCCGGTGTACCCGGTCTACGTGGACACCAACGTCATGGCGGGGCGGACCGGAGAGGGCGAGGAGTCGGGGCGCTACCGAGGCATCGTCTACCTCCCCGCCACCGAGAGCAACGGCTTCGTCCCCGGCCCCCCGGAGGAAGCCGCAGACCTCGCCTATCTCTGCTCACCCAGCAACCCCACCGGCGCGGTGGCCCCGCGGGAGAGCCTCATGGCCTGGGTCGAGTGGGCGCGACGCCACCGGGCGGTGCTGATCTTCGACGCCGCCTACGACGCCTTCATCCAGGACCCCGCCCTGCCCCGCTCCATCTACGAGATCGACGGCGCCCGGGAGTGCGCCATCGAGATGCGCAGCTTCTCGAAGCGAGCGGGCTTCACCGGGCTGCGCTGTGCCTATACCGTGGTCCCGAAGGAGCTCCTGGGAACCACCGCGTCGGGCGAGCCGGTTGCGCTGCGCGATCTCTGGGCGCGGCGCACCTCGACGAAGTTCAACGGCGTCCCCTATCCGATCCAGCGCGCGGCGGCCGCCGTCTTCTCACCCGAGGGCCGCAAGCAGACCGCCGAGCAGGTCTCCTACTACATGGAGAACGCGCGCCGACTGCGCGAGGGCCTCGGCGCCGCGGGGTTCACCCTCTTCGGCGGTGAGCACGCGCCCTACATCTGGATGCGCACCCCCGACCGGCTCTCCTCCTGGGAGTTCTTCGACCGTCTCCTCGAGGACGCGCACGTGGTGGGCACGCCCGGCGCCGGCTTCGGTCCAGCCGGCGAGGGCTACCTGCGGCTGTCGGCGTTCAACTCCAGCGAGAACGTCGAGGAAGCGATCGCCCGGGTCCGGTGTTCCTTCTCCGGCTGAAGGCGTGGGACCCCCTCACCGCTCCAGTCGCTTGAACTTGATCCGATGCGGCTGGTCGGCGTCGGCGCCCAGGCGGCGGTGGCGATCGGCCTCGTAGTCCTGGTAGTTGCCCTCGAACCATTCGACGTGGCTGTCTCCCTCGAAGGCCAGGATGTGGGTGGCGATGCGGTCCAGGAACCAGCGGTCGTGGGAGATCACCACGGCACAGCCGGGGAACTCGAGCAGGGCCTCCTCCAGCGCCCGCAGGGTGTCGACGTCGAGGTCGTTGGTGGGCTCGTCGAGGAGCAGCACGTTGCCGGCCTGCTTGAGCGCCTTGGCGAGCTGCAGCCGGTTTCGCTCGCCCCCGGAGAGCATCCCCACCTTCTTCTGCTGATCGGCGCCGCGGAAGCCGAAGGAGGACACCCAGCCTCGCATGGAGAGCTCGCGCCGGCCGATGCGCAGGCGATCCTCGCCCTGGCTCACTTCCTCGTAGACACTCTTCTTCGGGTCGAGGCTCCCGCGGCTCTGGTCCACATAGGCGAGGCTGGCGGTCTCGCCCAGCCGGAGCTCTCCCCGGTCTGGCTTCTCCTCCCCGGTAATCATGCGGAAGAGTGTGGTCTTCCCAGCGCCGTTTCCGCCGATCACACCGACGATGCCCCCGGGAGGGAGCGAAAAGGAGAGAGCCTCGACGAGGAGCCGGTCGTCGTAGCCCTTGGAGAGGTCCTTGGCCTCCACCACCAGGTC
>JBDLIK010000815.1:0-2051 GCA_039714895.1 Myxococcota bacterium
ATCGCGCGCATGCTGCTCCGCGAGGTTGGCGTGGATCGCATCGAGGTGGCCCAGACGCGCGTCTCCCAGGGAGAGCGTCAGGCGGCGCGGCGCATCTGCAGCTGGGCGCGTAAGGCGCACCTGCTCTCGCGCATCGAGATCATGGGCTACTGCGACGGATCGGCCTCGGCCGAATGGATCACGGGCGTGGGAGGCAAGGTGATGAACCTGCTCCTCAAGGGCTCCGAGCGCCACTGCCGGGGCCAGCTCGGCATGTCCCCCGAGAGCCACCGAGCCCGGGTGCGGGAAACCCTCCAGGCGGCCCGGCGCAAGCGGCTGCGCGCCAACGTCTACCTCGAGGACTGGTCGAACGGAGTGCGGGAGTCCTTCGACTACGTCTTCGCGATGGTGCAGGAGCTCCGGACGCTCCGGGTGGATCGCATCTATCTCGCCGATACCCTCGGCATCCTCTCCCCCGCGGACGTCACCCGCTACGTCGGACTGATGACCGCCACCTGGCCGGACATCCACTTCGAGTTCCACGCCCACAACGACTACGGGCTCGCCGCAGCCAACGTGCTGGCAGCGGTCCACGCGGGCGCGCGTGGCGTTCACACCAGTGTGAATGGGATGGGGGAGCGGGCGGGCAACACCCGCCTGGCGGAGGCGGTGACGGTCCTCCACGACCAGAGTCCCTACCGGACCGGGGTGGACGAGAACCGGCTGGCAGGGGCCTCGCGCATGGTGGAGACCTTCAGCGGGAAGGCGGTCGCCCCCAACTCTCCATTGGTCGGCCGCGACGTCTTCACCCAGACGGGGGGCATCCACGCAGACGGCGACGCCAAGGGAGACCTCTACGCCAACCCCCTGGCTCCGGAACGCTTCGGCCGCAAGCGCCGCTACGCCCTGGGCAAGCTCTCCGGCAAGGCCTCCCTGGACCAGAATCTGCGCGCACTGGGCATCGAGCTTGCCCCCGAATCCCGACAGCTGGTGCTGCAGCGCATCGTCGAGCTCGGCGACAAGAAGCACACGGTGGTGCCTGCGGATCTCCCCTACATCATCGCGGACGTGCTCAAGACCCCGACGCGGCAGCGGGTCTACATCGAGTCCTACGAGGTGGTGGTGAGCAGCGGCAGCCAGCCGAGAGCCGAGGTGAGCGTCCGGGTGGGCCGCCGTCGCTCCAAGGCCGGGGCTACGGGAGACGGAGGCTACGACGCCCTCATGAACGCCATCAAGAAGGCGGTTCGCAGCTTCTCCATCGAGGTGCCCCGCCTGGTCGACTTTCGCGTGCGGATCCCGCCCGGGGGGCGGACCGGTGCGCTGGTGGAGACGCTCATCACCTGGAAGGGCGGCCGGGGCCATCAGGCCAACTTCTCCACCCTCGGCGTCGACACCGACCAGATGGCCGCGGCGGTGGTCGCGACGGAGCGGATGCTCGATGCCGTGGCGGCACGGCGCTCGGGGGCCGGGTCCGGGCGCTGACCCCGGGAGCCAGGAGGGCTACGATCCGGTCCCGGATGGGATCCTTGGGCAGCCGTCGTGTGGCACCGACCGCGCTCTTCGCCGTCGTCGGGGTCGCCGCCTGGGTCGCCGGGATGGGCTGCGCTCCCAAGAGCCCCCCCAACCCGAGCTACGACCCGACACGATCCCTGCTCGAGGTGGTGGCGGTGCTGCGCCTCCACGTCCCCGACGATACCTACCGCTTCGAAGCCGCCCGCGACTTCACCGGTCGAAACGTCTACCGCGGCACCTTGTTGCGTCTCGAGAACCTGGAGCGAGCGCATGCCGACGCGCTCCGCGCGGGGCTCATGCAGGACGTGATCCTCTTCTCCAAGGGGCGCGCCTTGGAGCGACTGCGCGCCTTCGACCTCGCGGCCGAGAGCTATCGTGAGACCGCTCGGCTCGGCGGACCGCTGGAGATCCCGGCGCGTCGCAGCGCCGCTCTCTGCGACGCCCTGGCCGAGGCCGCCGACCTCGGCGCGGGCGCCGAGTGGCAGGAGGCCGAAGGGGAGGTGATCTTCGATCCGGACGGGGTCCTCGAAGCCTACGAGCTGCGGGTCGCACTCCTCGAC
>JBDLIK010000816.1:0-2046 GCA_039714895.1 Myxococcota bacterium
TGGCCCGCGCCCTCGGCCTGGGGCGCAACACCGTGAACCTCGCCTACGAAGGGCTGGCGCAGCTGGGTTGGGTGACCGCCCACGTGGGGCAGGGCACCTTCGTGTCGCGTCCGACGCCGGGCTCGGCTCCGTCGGACTCCGAGCCCACGCTCCCGCGTGGCTTCGTGTGGGAGAGCCTGTTCTCGAACCGGGGCCACCTGGGCCTGGTGCCGCGCATCCCGACCCCCGACCGAGGCGAGGTGCGCGTCGACCTCCGGGCCGGCCGGGTGGACGGGGGAGCGCTGCCCGCGGACGTGCTGCGCCGGGCCGCCGGCCGGGCCCTGCGAGAGCTACCGGCCGTGGCCAACCGCCTGGAGCCCGGCGGCTCCCGCGCCCTGCGGGTGGAGATCGCCCGCTCGCTGCTGGCGCGGGGGATCGCTTGCGATGCGGAAGACGTCCTCGTGGTACACGGTGCCCAGCAGGCCCTGGATCTCGTGGCACGCACCCTGATCGACCCGGGGGACGCGGTGGTGGTCGAGCAGCCGGGCTACTTCGGTGCCTCCCTCGCCTTCGCAGCCAGCCAGGCCAGCCTGGTGGGAGTCGGGGTGGACGCCTCGGGGATGCGGACCGACGAGCTGCGCAGGATCCTGCGCGCTCGCCGGGTGAAGCTCGTCTACACGACCCCCGCCGTCCAGTGCCCCACCGGGGTCGCCCTCTGCGAGCCGAGGCGCCGAGAGCTCCTCGAGCTCGCCGACACCTATCAGGTTCCCATCCTCGAGGACGACTACGACTGCCAGCTCCGGCTGGGAACCCAGGCCGCCCCGGCCCTCAAGACCTGGGATGATGCCGGGCAGGTCGTCTACGTCGGAACCTTCTCGAAGGCGCTCTTTCCGGGACTGCGGCTGGGATACGTGGTGGCGGCGCCAGCACTGCGCCGGCAGCTGCGCCTGGCCCGCCTGGTGGCGGACTTCGGCTGCTCGGCGCTCGACGAAGCGCTCCTGGTCGATCTGCTCCGCAGCGGGGCTCTCGAGCGCCACGTGCGGCGCATGCGGAAGCTCTACGCGGAGCGCCTGGAGGCGCTCGCCTCGGCGCTCGAGGCCGGACTGCCCGAGGGCTCGCGGGTTTCGCGCCCAGCCGGTGGCACGGCACTCTGGCTCACGCTCCCGGCGCAGGTGGATGCCGCGACCTTCCACCGCCTCGCTCGGGAGGCCGGCTTCGCCTACACGCGCGGGGAGGAGTTCTTCGTGGGCCCGGGCGGGGAAAGGCATCTCTATCTGTCCTTCGCCTGCCACCCGCCGGCGGAACTCGCCGCGGCGGGAGACGAGCTGGCGCGCCTGGTGGTGCGCGCCGCCCGCCGTCGCCCCGCTCCGTTGCAGGTCTCTTGAGGAGGGCTGATGGCCAGACCGAAGTTCGATCTCTGGTTCATGCTGCTGGTGGCGCTGGGAGTGCCCAGCATTGTGAACGGCTTGTGGATGCTCGCCGACAGCCAGGGCTGGTTCGCGCGGGTGGCCTCGGACGTGAGCCCCATGAACGTCCACTTCGTGCGCGACGTGGGCGCCGCCTACCTGGCGTCCGGGGTCGGGCTCTGCTGGGCGGCCTGGCGGCCGGCCTGGCGTCTCCCGCTGGTGGCCGTGGCCGCCATCTTCCACGGACTTCATGCGCTGGGCCACGTGCGCGAGACCGCCAGCGGCGACCTCGCCGCCTTCCACTGGCTCGAGGACCTGCCGGGGATCTATCTCCCCACCCTGCTGATGCTCGCCCTCGTCTTCGTCTTCCACCGCAAGGGAGCCCACGCGCGCTAGGAGGATCTCTTTGATGCGACTGGAACCGATCGACAAGGCCTCGTCCTGGCTCGGGGCCCTGCTCTCCTTCGCCATGCGCCGCCAGCTCGGCAAGACGATCATGCCCGCTCGCGTGATCTACAATCGGGTGCCGCGCATGTGGAACGTCACCTGGGCGCTGCTGCGACTTCAGCTCCAGGGCCTCGTGCTCGAGCCCAGCCTGAGACTGCTCGTCCAGACCCGGGCCGGGATGCTGAACCGCTGCGACTTCTGCCAGGACATCGCA
>JBDLIK010000817.1:0-2045 GCA_039714895.1 Myxococcota bacterium
GAACGCCACCGAGAAGGCTTCCTTGCGCGGCTAAAGCACGAGATGCATGGCTACGCAGGGAAGAAAGAACCGGAGAGGGTCGCTCGTGCCGTCTTCCTGCTGCTGAGCCGACACGTTTCCGAAGGGGAGATCGAGGAGGTGAGGCAGCTCTTCCCAGCGGAGATCCGTGACCTCTGGCCGTAGCGGATTCGCGGCAGGGCCACGGTCTGCCGAATGCACGTGAAGTGGTCGTCAGGGGCGCCGTCCCCGAGAGGAACCCACGCTGTGGCATTGTGCCACCCACCGGTAGGGCGGTGAAGACGTACACTTCGTCGCTCGCTCACTCCCGAGCAGGGTGGCATACCATTCGCAGGCTGAGCGCTTCGGAAGCTGCGCTCGGGCAGGTGGGTGACGCGGCGGTGAGACGGACGGACAGCCCTATCCGCGTCGACGGAGCCCAGCAGTCGGGAAGCGGCACGATCGTGCGCTTCTCGGTGGCGTTTGCCGCGCTGCTGCACCGCTCGCTGCACGTCGTCAATGCGCGGGCCGGCCGGCCGAAGCCCGGCCTTCGCCCCCAGCACCTGGCCGCCGTGCGAGCGTGCGCGGAGCTCTGTGCCGCAGAGACCGAGGGTCTTGTGCTGGGATCGGGCGAGTTCAGCTTCCGCCCCGGCAGGGCGATCCGGGGCGGGCGCTTCACCTGGGACATCGGCACCGCGGGCTCGACCACGATGCTCGCGCTGGGGATTCTGCCTCTCGCCTGCTTCGCGGACGCTCCCGTCACGGCGCGCATCGCGGGCGGTGTCTTCCAGGACTTCGCCCCATCGCCGCACCACATGCAGCACGTGCTCGCGCCGCTACTCGCCCGCATGGGCATTCAGATGGAGTTGCGTGTACTTCGCGCCGGCTACGTGCCGCGCGGCGCCGGGTTGGTCGAGCTACGGGTGAAACCGGTGCGCGGCGCGCTGGCGCCTCTCGTTCTCGCCGAGCAGGGTCTGGTGCGGCGCGTCTCCGGCATCGCGTTCGCGAGCCACCTCGCGGAGCGTCGCGTGGCCGAGCGCATGGCGCAGACCTGCGAGACGCGACTGGGAGGCGCGGGGCTCCCGTGCAGAATCGAGCGAGAGGACGACCATCTTGCCCTGCATCCGGGAGCCAGTCTGGCCGTCTGGGCTGAGACCTCCATGGGCGGTCGCTTGGGCGCCGATCGCGCTGGTGCTCGCCGGCGCAGCTCCGAGTCGATCGGTCGCTTCGTGGCCGGCCACTTGCTTGCGGATCTGGCAACGGGCGCCACCACGGACCGCCACGTCGCGGACCAGCTCGTGCTGTTCGCGGCCCTGGCGAAGGGAGCAAGCGGATATCTCGTGCCGCGCTCGACGGACCACGTGGAGACGAACCTCTGGCTCGCCGGGCGCTTCGGCGCCGCCGCACGTCTCGAGGGGAACCAAGTGCAGGTCGAGGGACTCGGCGTGCACGCCTGACGCCGGCGCAAACTGGTCGGCGCGCAACGCCGCTCGCAGCGCGAGGCCTACTGCCCCCGCGCGCTGGCCTCGTGCATCATCTGCAACAGACGGTCCTTGAGGTACAGGCGTCGCCGTTTGAGCTCGGCCCAGAAGTCATCGCTGACTGGCTCGATGTCCTGCTCGATGCGATAGATCTGCTTGTCGAGATCGTGGTACTCGTCGAAGAGAGCGCGGAACTCCGGGTTGCCGACCTTCAGGCGATGCATGGCATCCCGGAGCTCCGGGAACTCGTTGATGAGCGGGTGGTGCTCCAGCGTCACGGGCCGCTCGCGTGGGGAGTCCTGACGTGCCCGGCAAGGGAGCAGGTCCCGTCCATGATCGTGCGTATCGCAATTCGCATGCCATTCCTCCCAGGGTCCGGGCGCCGGGCGATCTCGCCCCTGGCGGCTGCCCACGCTCTGGCTGGCACGGGGCGTGCAAGGGCCTTCGGTTCAAAGCGCGTTCCGAGGAGTCTTGTCGCCGTGCTCGTCGAGGACCTGATGAGTCTAGACCCCATCAGCGTGGACCCGGGGGCTCCGGCGCTCGACGCGCTCGACCTCATGGTCGACG
>JBDLIK010000818.1:0-2038 GCA_039714895.1 Myxococcota bacterium
ACATCTACTGCGAGCCCGAGCAGGTGGAGGGCGAGATCCACCGCTTCTTCGAGATGATGCAGGAGGTCTACGGCGCCCTCGGGTTCGAGGGCGTCAGCTACGCCGTCTCGACCCGCCCCGAGAAGTTCCTGGGCGAGGCCGCCGACTGGGAGCGGGCCGAGCGCGCCCTGGTGGGGGCGGTCGAGAGCGCGGGCTTCCCGTGCAGCATCAAGCCGGGGGAGGGGGTCTTCTATGGGCCCAAGATCGAGTGCGACGTGCGCGACGTGATCGGTCGGATCTGGACGCTCGGGACGCTCCAGATCGACATGGCCATGCCGAGCCGCTTCAGCTTGCGCTACATCGGCCGGGACGGCGGCGAGCACCAGCCCGCGATGCTGCACCGAGCGATCCTGGGCTCCCTCGAGCGCTTCATCGCGCTCTACATCGAGCATACGAAGGGCGACTTCCCGCTCTGGCTGGCACCCGTCCAGGTGGCGGTGCTGCCGATCGCGGACCGCCACGCCGAGTACGGGGCCAAGGTGCACTCCGCGCTCGAGCAGGCCGGCCTTCGGGCCGCCCTCGACGCCCGGGCCGAGAAGCTCGGCTTCAAGATCCGCGAGGCCGAGCTGCAGAAGGTTCCCGTGATGGTGGTGGTCGGCGATCAGGAGGCGAGCGCCGGGACCGTGAATCCCCGCTGGAGGCGGGCGCGCGAGTCGCGCCCCGAGTCCGTGGCGGTGGACGCCTTCGTGAGCGATCTGGTCGGGCGCGTCGCCCGCCGGGAAGCCTGAACCAACCCGAATCGGAGGAAACGTCATCCACGAGAGAGACACCACGCGCGTGAACGAGCGAATCCGGGCCCGCGAAGTGCGCCTGATCGGCCTCGAGGGCGAGCAGCTCGGAGACATGCGCTCCGATGAGGCCCGGCGCCTGGCCGAGGAGGCCGGCTTCGATCTGGTGGAGGTGGCCCCGAACGCGCGGCCGCCCGTCTGCCGGATCATGGACTACGGCCGCTACAAGTACGAGCAGAAGAAGAAGGCGGCAGCCGGCAAGGCCAAGGGCAAGGGGCGCACCGCGACGCTCAAGGAGGTCAAGATGCGTCCCAACACGGACGAGCACGACCTTCAGTTCAAGATGAAGAACGCGCGACGCTTCCTCCTGGACGGCGACAAGGTCAAGGTCACCGTGATGTTCCGCGGCCGCGAGATGGCGCACCGCAGGGTCGGCTACGACAAGCTCGACCAGGTCAAGAAGCTGCTGGGGAACCTCATCACCGTGGAAGCGCCGCCCCAGATGAGCGGCCGCTTCCTGTCCATGGTGCTGGTTCCCAACCGGGAGGCGGTGGAGGCCGCCCGACGCGAGCAAGAAGCTGCCGAGGCGGCGGCCGAGACCGTCGCCGAAGGAGAGAAGACGAGTCATGCCTAAGATGAAGAGCCACCGGGGCGCGGCCAAGCGTTTCCGTCGCACCGGGAGCGGCAAGCTCACGCACCAGAGGCGCAACAAGCGCCACATCCTCACCAAGAAGACCACCAAGCGGAAACGTCAGCTGCGCCAGAAGAACGTGGTCGCCAAGGGCGACCAGAAGAAGCTGGACCAGCTGGTTCCGTACCTCTAGGACGAACACCGGGGAGTCGATCCATGTCTCGCATCAAACGGGGCGCCACGCGCAAGCAGCGCCACAAGCGGATCCTCGAGAACGCCAAGGGCTACTACGGGAGCCGGCACCGCCTGGTGCGGGTGGCGCGCGAAGCCGTCGAGAAGGGCTGGAAGTACGCCTATCGCGACCGCAGGCAGAAGAAGCGCGAGTTCCGGCGCCTGTGGATCGCCCGCATCAACGCGGCCGCGCGGACGCACGGCCTGTCGTACAGCCGCCTGGTGCACGGCCTGTCGGTGGCGGGCGTCGAGATCGACCGCAAGAACCTCGCCTACCTCGCCGTCTCGGACCCGAACGCCTTCGGGGCGCTGGCCGAGCTCGCCAAGGCCAACGCGGCCAACTAGGAGCCTGACCCAAGATGGCTGGGGTCGCCTGGACGCCGATGCATCGCCGCCAACTGCGTTGCGC
>JBDLIK010000819.1:0-2037 GCA_039714895.1 Myxococcota bacterium
CCGAGGTCCGCGAGCCCGGGCGCGTAGACGACGTCGGCACCCGCCGCCTGAAAGGCCCGCAGGCGGGCGATGGTGTCCTCGAGGTCGTGCCGTCCGTGGAGGTGGTTCTCCGAACGCGCGGTGAGTACCAGGCGGTGATCGTCGGCGTGGGCGGCACTCGCCGCGGCCGCCACCCGCTCGACCGCCAGTGAGGCGTCGTAGATGGGGTCGCCCGGATTCCCCGTGTAGTCCTCGATGGAGCAACCCGCCAGACCGGCTTCAACAGCCAACCGTACGGTCTGCGCCACACCCTCGGGATCATCGGCGAAGCCGCCCTCGAGGTCCGCGCTCACCGGCAGCTCCGTGGCGGCTGCGAGGGCCGCGGCGTGGGCGATCGCCTCGTCCCGGTCGACCCCGCCGTCGAGGCGCCCGAGGGTCCCGGCGTGGCCCGAGCTCGTCGTCGCCAGCGCCCGGAATCCCAGGGAGGCGAAGAGACGAGCGCTGCCAGCATCCCAGGGGTTCGGCAGCAGCAGCGGCTCGCCCGGGCGATGCAGCTCGAGGAAGCGCCGAGCCTTCTCGCTTCGGTCGGCCATGGATCCACGCTAGCAGCTTGCAGCCTGGTGGCAGGCTCGCGTCGCCTGCCGCATGTTGGGGCGATGAGCGAGATCATCCTCCATCACTACGATCTCTCCCCCTACGCAGAGAAGATCCGCCTGGCCCTCGGGCGCAAGGGCCTGCCCTGGCGCTCGGTGCTGACGCCGATGGTGATGCCCAAGCCCGACCACGTCGAGCTGACGGGCGGCTATCGGCGCGTTCCAGTCCTGCAGCTGGGCGCCGACATCTACTGCGATACCCACTGCATCGCACGCGTGCTCGAACGTCTGCACCCCCTGCCGCCGCTGTTTCCGCCGGGTCAGGAGACGCTGGTGCACGCGCTCTCGCGCTGGGGAGAGACCAGCTTCATGATGGTGATCCTCGCCTTCTTCGGGATCGGAGGTCTCTTCCCCGAGGAGTTCGTGGAGGATCGCCGCAAGACCATGGTGCCGCCGGACCTCGACCTCGACCGGGCCGACGTGGTCCTTCCCACCAAGCTGCTGCAGATCCGCGCCAATCTCGACCGGCTCGAGCAGCTCCTCGCCGACGGTCGGCCCTTCCTGCTGGGCGGGGAGCCTTGCATCGCAGACCTCTCGGCCTTCCATCCCCTGATGGCGCTCGGCATCCACGCGCGCACGGCGGCACTGCTCGAGCCCCTCGAACGCGTGCCGGCGTGGCTCGATCGGGTGCGGGGCATCGGTCACGGAAAGCGCAGCGAGCTCGAGTCCGCGGAGGCCATCGAGATCGCGCGGGCGGCGAGCCCTGCAGTCTTCGAGGGGGAGCCGGTGCTCCCCGACGGCATGAAGCTCGGCGATCCGGTTGTGGTCCTGGCCGACGAGTACGGCTCCGGGGTCGTGGCCGGCGAGCTCGCCGCCTCGGACCTGCACGAGATCGCGGTGCGCCGCGTGAGCGAGCGGGCGGGAGAGCTGGTGGTGCACTTCCCGCGCGAGGAGTACGCGGTCGTCTCCGCGTCCTAGTCCCATCCCGTAGCCCCACGATGGTGCCCCACGAACCCCGGGTCGGGTCCCCCTGGGGGTTCTGGTGCCGAGGCTCACCGGCAGCGGGGAAGGCTCGGCCGATCTCTCCAGCTGGAGCCGCGCGAGCCCCTCGGCTCGGGGGAGGACCGTCCATGACCAATCGACTCCAGGTGCGCAAAGCCGCAACCGCACTGCTGGCGGGGGCCCTGATCTTCCAGCTGCTGGGCTGCGGCACGATCCTCTACCCCGAGCGCCGCAACCAGCCCACCGGCCAGCTCGACACCGACATCGTCATCCTCGATGGGTTGGGGCTGCTGCTCTTCGTGATTCCGGGCGTGATCGCCTTCGGGGTCGACTTCGTGACCGGAGCGCTCTTCCTGCCGAAGGGCCATAGCAGCCGGGTGCTCGGGCTCTTCGGCGCGGTGGAGACCCTCGAGTTCGACCGGGATGACCTCGACCTCGAGGACCTCTCGGATCTCATCGAGGA
>JBDLIK010000820.1:0-2037 GCA_039714895.1 Myxococcota bacterium
GGGCAATTGTCCATCAGGTACTTCAGATGCTGTAGCCCGTAGGAGACGTGCCGTGCCTCGTCCTGCATCACGAGCTGGAACATGCGCTGCTCGACCGGGGTCGGCGAGATGAACTCGCTCGAGCGGAAGAGCGTCAGGATGAAGCCCTCTCCCAGCACGTGGAGGAAGACGCTGCCCTCGCTGTAGCTGTCGGCCTCGAGGATCCCCTTGAGCGCGTGCTCGCCGCGCACGCTCGCGCGAACGAGCCCCGCTCCCGCCAGCGCACGCTTGCGGAAGACCTCGGCATGACGTGCCTCGTCGATCGCCTGCGTGGCGATGAAGCCCTTCACCTCCTGGAAATGGCTGTTCATGTGGTGGCTCCACTTCGCCGGCAGGTCCGTGGCGATCATCTCCACCTCGGAGAGCAGCGTGCAGAGCTGACAGAAGGCGATCTCGAGGTCGTCGGAGATCTCGTACTTGTCCATGTCCTGCCAGGGAACGTCGGTCGTGACGTTCCACTGCCGGCTCATCGCCTCCTCCCAGTAGCTCTGGACGCGATAGCCCCAGACGTCGGACTTCTTGTTGAGCGACGGGCCGAGGTCCGGCTGATCGCTTCCCTCTGCGAGGAGCGCGCCCCGCGGCGCCACGCCGCGGTTCTCACGAACGACCTCGGGGGCGTTCTCGATGGCGTAGGGCCCGACTTCGCAGTCCTCCAGCGTGAGGCCGCGCCGCGGGTCGCGCCGCCGCACGTCGATCGTCTCACGGACGTTCTCGAGCCACCCGAAATCCAGGTTGCCCTTCTTGATGTCGCGGATGCGCAGATTGAAGTCGGAGTTGTACGAGAAGTCGTTGGTTCCGTAGTAGCTCACGGGCCTAGTCCTCCGGGTGCGGGCTTCAGGCCCACTCGATCTCGAGATCGGACACCTGGTTCACGAACGCCTGCAGGGTCGCCATGAACCGGTAGAACTTGTCGTGCCCCTCCGGCTCGTCGTAGACCACCTTCATGCGGTCGCCCACGTGGGAGAGGCTGTTGAGCGTATAGGCCGGCTGTGCCAGTCCGGTGTCCTGGATCGACTCGAGCATCTCCCTCCACAGCGAGAGCGGCGCTTCGAGCGTGAAGTCGAGGTCGGCACCCTCCGGGCTCGAGAGCTCGCGGACGTCGGAGCACTCGTAGACCTCGAAGGTGAGCGCGTAGAGATGGGGACTCGGTCCGTCCACCTTCACCCCCATCACCGTGTCGCAGAACCCCAGCTTCTCGAACTCGGCCGGGTTCGCCGCCATGCGACGCGCGAGCTCCTGGAAGAAGTCCAGCGAAGGAAACTTGGTCGCCATTGCCTCTCCTCCTGATTCCGTTGATTCCTGCGCGCCTAGGGCGCGGCTCGGGTCTGTTCTCGCACGCCGAGGTAACCGAGAAACGCGTGGTTCAGCTCCGCTGCGAGCCTCTCGTCCGAAGCGGGGATCCCGTAGACGCCCCCGTCACCGAAGAGGATCGCCTGCTCGAGGGTTCCGAGGACGAGCCGCAGCCCGAAGGCGACGGCGGCTGCCGGATCCGCGCGTCCGATTCGATCGGCCTGGGACAGCAGCAGGGAGGACAGGCGCTCGCTGACGTGCGCCACCAGGCGTTCCTTGCGCTCGACCATGGCGGGCTCGTTTCTCGTGCGCACCAGAAGCTCCCGCAGCACGCCCCGGCGCTCGCGGTGGATCTCCACCAGGAAGACGATCAGCTCCCCCACGATCTCCTCGATGCTGGCTCCCTCCCAGCGATCGATGTCGAGGGTGGCGTCCGTCGTGAGGTGGGCCTCGTCCACGAAGCGATCCTGCAGACAGTGCAGGATCCCCTTCTTGTCGCGGAATCGGGAGTAGACCGCCCCCACGGAGAGCCCCGCCCGCTCGGCAATCTCGGCGACCGTGACGTCGTCGAAGCCCTTGTCCGCGATCAGCGCCTCGGCGCTGTCGAGCAGGCGCTCGAGGGTCTCCTGACTCCTCGCCTGCCGTGCCGGACGAATCCATCGAAAATGGGAGTGCGCATCCATCGCAGCCAGCTTCCGATCGGTTCGA
>JBDLIK010000821.1:0-2031 GCA_039714895.1 Myxococcota bacterium
GAGAGCACCGATCACCAGCGGGCGGTCGAAGGCGTGCCGCCGCCGGCCACGGTCGAGAAAGGGGAGCGCAGCCAGGGCCGCGAGCGCCAGGGCCTGGATGACCAGCGCCACTGATTCCGGGACCAGACGTCCGAGCTGGTAGCGCCAGAGGAAGTACCACTCGGGCTTCACGTGCGAAGGGGTCTCGAACGGATCGGCGGGCGAGAAGCTCTCGGCCGGAAAGAACGCGCCGGGCGCGAAGACGACGAGGGCCACCAGCGCCGCGAGGCCGGCGATCAGCACGAGCCCGGCCCGGATCGCGAACTCCGGGAAGAATGGGACCATCGTCTCCGGCTCCGCCGTTCCTGGCCCTCGCCGTGCCGCTCCGGCGATGCCCGCACGTCGGACCCAGGCTACGTGGAGCGCCAGCAGTCCGAGGATCGCCAGCGGGATGAGGGACACGTGGGCCGCGAAGGCCCGGCGGAAGGTGGCGGGTCCGACGCGCTCGCTCCCGCGCACGAAGGTCGTGAGCTCGTGGCCGCCCACGGGAAGGTACTCGAGGGAGGCGGTCACCACGGTGGTCCCCCAGTAGGAGAGCTGGCTCCACGGCAGGATGTAGCCGGTGAGCGCGGCCGCCATCACCAGCACCAGCAGCACACAGCCGAGCAGCCAGTTGGCGCCGCGAGCTCCCTGGTAGGCTCCCCGCCAGGCCACCACCCCCAGATGAACGAAGAGCACGATCACCAGCAGGTTGGCCCCATGGGCGTGCAGCAGCCGGATCAGCCAGCCGTAGGGCACCTCGCGCATGATGCGCCGCACACTCTCGAAGGCGAGCTCGGCGTCGGGCGCGAAGTGGAAGAGAAGCAGGGCGCCGGTTCCGATCTGCAGCAGCAGCAGGAAGGCCAGCAGCCCACCGAAGGAGAGCCAGGGAGGGCTCCCGGAGGGGAGGCGGAGCCCGCCCCGCCTGCGGGAGGGCACGGGGCTAGACCGTGCGGACAACGATCTTTCCCGGGAGCTCGGCGACCTCGAGCCGGCGCAGGGGGCGCGGTGCCGGACCGCCGACCACGCGCCCCTCGATGTCGAAGCGGCCCCCGTGGCAGGGGCAGAAGAACTGCCGACGCGCCTTCTTCCACTTCACCACGCAGCCGAGATGGGTGCAGACCGCAGAGAGCGCCGTGAAGCCGCCGCCCGTGTTCACCACGATGGCGGGGAGCCCGCCGACCACCACCAACCGTCCCTCCCCCGGCGAGAGCTCGTCGGGATCGAGAGTCACGGACCGCTCGCTCTCTGCGACGGGGAGCGGCGAGAGGTAGCGCACCACCGGCACCCCGAGGGCTGCGGCCGCGCCGACCGTCGACGTGCCGAGCAGCAGCTGCAGGGCGCGGCGCCGGTCCACGGGCGCGCCAGGCGCATGCGGCTGCGCGTCCTCGCCGGGCTCGGAGTCCTTCGGGTGCACGCTTGGAAACCTCTGAGCCCTTCTCGTCGTATGGATCCGGAGAGGCCGTGGCTGGGTCGGGCGGCACCCGTTAGGATGCCCGCCGCCGCCCCGGCGTCGTGCGGAATCGGAAGTGGCTGGAAGATGAAACAGAACCCGGCTGCGGCTCGCAACGTCCTGCGAAGACGCTCGCCGAGCCCCGAGCAACGGGAGCAGCCCATGCGCGCATCGCTGACGACTGGTTGGCGGAGGCTCAACCAGGTTTTCGCACTCGTTCTGCTGGGGCTGCGGGTCGTGTCCGCGGACCCCGCTAGCGCCAACTCCACGATCCCACCGGCTGAGCGCACCGGCGCTCCGAAACCGGATGGCTCCATGGAGGGGACCTGCAACGAACCTGGAATCTGCCACACCGACTGGGACCTCAACTTCGGCTCCGGCGCAATCGAGATCGACGTCCCATCCTTCTACGAGCCCAGCCAGGTCCACACGATCACGGTTCGCGTCGCGCAGGAGGGCCAGATGCGTTGGGGCTTCGAGGCGGTCGCCCTCGACGGGACGCTGCAGAGCGTCGGCAGCTTTGGGACGATCGACAGCGTATTCGTCCAAGAGTCGAGCGG
>JBDLIK010000822.1:0-2031 GCA_039714895.1 Myxococcota bacterium
TCGCCAGAGGAGGAGAGCTTCGTCAGCAGCTCGGCCATGTTCTCCACGCTGCCGACGCCGAAATCGACATCGACACTGGGCCGGTAGGGAGAGAAGCAGCGCACGGCGTGCCCACCGATGACGAACCAGTAGGGCTCCTCGATGACCGCCGCGCTGATAGCCGCCGGCATGACCTGCTCGGGTGGGTATGGTGACGTTCCCACCGCGTGTCAGATCTTCCTGGTGCGCATCGCCGGCATGGCCCCGGCGGACATGGGCGACCCGCAGATCCAGGCCATCCAGTCCGAGCAGTCGGTCGTCGTCGCGGGATACGGCGCGCTGGTGGTGAACAACATGCCGCGCAACGTCCCCTGGTACCTCCCCGAGCAGGCGAGGCCCCTCCTGATCAGCTTCCTGGGCAGCAATCCCGCGCACCAGCCCTACGGAGTCCAGAAGTTCGCGTGGAACCCCGAGGCGCGCGCCCTCGAGAACGCCTGGGTCAACACCGAGGTCAGCTCACCGAGCTGCGTCCCGGTCGTGAGCTACCCGAGCGAGCGCGTCTACCTGATCGGGGCCCGCGAGAACCAGTGGACGCTCGAGGCGCTCGACTGGCACGACGGAGGCGAAGCCTTCCACACGGTGATCGGGGGGCAGCGCTACAACCCCTTCTTCTCGGGCACCGAGATCGACGAGGCGGGGCGCATCCATTACGGCACGCCGTGGGGCCGGGTGCGACTCGCACCGCGTCCGGAGTAACGGCCTCCCGCTCAGGCCCGGAGGACGTTCAGGGCGGAGCCCGCCTTGAACCAGGCGATCTGGTCGGGGTTCAGCGTGTGGCGCACCTCGAACTCGTCGCGGCTCCCGTCGGCGTGGGTGAGAGCGACGCGCAGGTTCCGGCCGGGTGTGAGCTCGGCCAGGCCCAGCACGCTCACGCGGTCGTCCTCGCGCACCTTCTCGTAGTCCGCCGGGTCGGCGAAGGTGAGCGGCAGCACGCCCTGCTTCTTGAGGTTCGTCTCGTGGATGCGCGCGAAGCTCCGCACGATCACGGCCGCGGCGCCGAGCCAGCGCGGCTCCATCGCCGCGTGCTCGCGCGACGAGCCCTCGCCGTAGTTCTCGTCGCCCACCACGGCCCAGCGCAGGCCGCGCGCCTTGTAGTCGCGCGCGATCTTCGGGAAGGAGACGCCCGTCTCGCCCGAGAGCAGGTTCTTGCCCTCGCCCGTCTTGCCCGTGAAGGCGTTCGTGGCGCCGATGAACATGTTGTCGCTGATCCTGTCGAGGTGGCCGCGGTAGCGGAGCCAGGGCCCCGCCATCGAGATGTGGTCGGTAGTGCACTTGCCCTTGGCCTTGAGCAGCAGCGGCAGCTCGACCAGGTCGTTGCCGTCCCAGGCCGGGAAGGGATCGAGGAAGGCGAGGCGCTCCGAACGCGGAGCGATCTCGACCTGGAGGCCACCGCGCTCCGCGGGCGGCGCCAGATAGCCCTCGCTGCTCTCGACGAAGCCGCGCTCGGGAAGCTCGGGTGCGGGCGCGGGCGGGGAGAGCCGGAAACGCTCGCCGCCTTCGCCCTCGACCTCGTCGGTGAGCGGGTTCCAGTCGAGCCGCCCCGCGAGCGAGTACGCGATCACGATCTCGGGGCTCGCGATGAAGGCCTGGGTGTCGGGGTTGCCGTCGTTCCGCTTCGGGAAGTTGCGGTTGAACGAGGTCAGGATGGAGTTCGGCACGCCCTTCTCGAGGCCGTCGCGCTTCCACTGGCCGATGCAGGGCCCGCACGCGTTCGCGAGCACCATCCCGCCGATCGCGGCCAGCTCGTCGAGCTGCCCGTCGCGGCGGATGGTCTGGTGGATCTGCTCGGAGCCGGGCGTCACCCACAGCGTCGTCTTCGCGCGAGCGCCGTTCGCAGTCGCCTGCCGCGCCACGTCGGCGGCGCGCGACAGGTCCTCGTAGGACGAATTCGTGCAGCTCCCGATGAGGCACGACGAGAGCTCGGCGGGATAGCCGTTCTCGCGCACGTCGGCCGCCATGCGCGAGACGGGCCGCGCGAGGTCCGGCGTGTGC
>JBDLIK010000823.1:0-2030 GCA_039714895.1 Myxococcota bacterium
GACCGTTCTCGGCGCCGCGGGCATCGTGATCTCGGCCTTCCTGGGCTTCTCGCTCACCCGCCTGCTGGGTCGCGAGTGGGCGCTCGCGCACCTGCGGGGCCTCGCCCGGGTAGAGAAGCGCGTCTCGACGGCGGGCGCTCCGGCGGTTGCCCTCATGACCGCCCATCCCTTCGGGATGATGACCCCCTTCCACTGGGGGGCGGGGCTCACCTCCATCTCGCTCCTCGGCTTTGCGACGGCGGTGCTGCTGGGGGGCCCGATCCGGGCGGCCACGTACTCGTTCTTCGGCTCGACTCTTCTCGACTGGGGCTCCCCCCGCTTCTACGCGGCGAGCGCGGTGCTGGTGGTCGTCATCTTGCTACCCTTGGCTCACCCCGCCGTGCGCCGCCGTCTCGTCGCCCGCGCAGCACCCCAGGTCGACCCCAGCGGGGCCGGGCTCTGAGCCCGGATCCGGATGCCCCACAGCGACCTGGACCGCCAGCGCCAGAAGTGGCGCCACTTCCCGCGCCGGCGACCGGCCCGGATCAAGACCCCCGAACCGGGGCAGGAGTCCGTCTGGGACTACCCGCGGCCGCCGCGAGTCGAGCCGGTGGAGCGCAGGGTGCGGGTGGAGTTCGCCGGCGTGTGTCTCGCTGAGAGCCACCGGGCGCTCCGCGTCCTCGAGACCTCGAGTCCCCCCTGCTACTACCTGCCGTCCACCGACGTGCGCGCCGAGCACCTGCAGCCCTCGCCCACCACCAGCTTCTGCGAATGGAAGGGCGTCGCCCACTACCTCTCGGCATGCGTCGGCGAACGCCGCGCCGAAGACGCCGCCTGGACCTACCCGGACCCCGATTCCGGCTTCGAGGTGCTGCGTGACCATCTTGCCTTCTTCGCGGGCCGGGTGGACGCCTGCTTCCTCGGCGACGTTCGCGTCCGCGCACAGCCCGGCCGCTACTACGGCGGCTGGATCACGCCCGAGATCGTAGGACCCTTCAAGGGCGAGCCCGGCAGCGAGGACTGGTAGCGCCGTGGACCCCCGCACCCGGGACAGCATCGACGCCTTCTGGACCTCCTACTACGGCGTCGCCCAGGAGGCTCTGGGAGCCCCCGGCGTGCGAGTGGTGCCGCACGCGGGGCTCGCCGGCTACCGCGGTCTCCATGGCTTTGCCCGCGAAGGGAGTGGTCTGCTCATCTCCGCACCGCCGGAGCGTGTCAATGGGCTGCGCGAGGCCATGGACGGCTGGTCGCTGGAGACCCTCTGCGATCGGGAGCGGCTCCACTCCCTCGGCTTCGAGGCCCAGGGGATCGTCGGCCCTGCCTTCCTCGGCTACACGGACGCTCGTTGCTTTCGTCCCGCGCCCTCCCTCTCGGTCAGACGCCTGGAGCCCGAGGACCGGAACGCATGGGAGGCGCTGCGCGGAGCCTGCGACGACGGGGACTGGGAGCATGGCGGCGGGGACCTCGAACACCCCTGCGCGGGGTGGTTCGAGGCGGGGCAGCTGCTGGCCCTGGCCCACTACGAGCTCTGGGGCGGCTCCCTGGCCCACATCGGCGTCGTCACCCGCCCTGACGCGCAGGGAGGGGGCCGCGGGCGCGCCGTCGTCTCCGCACTCACCGGCCTCGCCCTCGCCGAAGGCCTCGTCCCCCAGTACCGGACCCTGGAGGCCAATCGGCCCTCCATGGCGTTGGGCCGAGCGCTCGGCTTCGAGGCCTACGCGCGCACCGTGGCTGTCCGGCTATGAACTCCCCGATCCCACGATGCGTGGGCTCAGCTCCTTCTCGTACCAGGCCACGTCCCAGTAGCAGTCGAACTTGCGGCCCACCTCCGCGTGCCTCCCAAGGGAAGCCTAGCCCTGTTCGGGCATCCGCAGGGGAAGCTCCACCCGGAAGCGGGTCCCCCGACCGGGCTCGCTGGCCACGGAGATGTTGCCGCCGTGGCGGGTCACGATCCCATAGGTGACCGAGAGCCCGAGCCCGGTCCCCTTACCGACCTCCTTGGTGGTGAAGAAGGGATCGAAGATGCGTTCCACCACCTCGGGATCGATGCC
>JBDLIK010000824.1:0-2027 GCA_039714895.1 Myxococcota bacterium
TGCCGCGCACCTGGAGGTTGAGCTTGGTGCAGCCGCGGGCGACGAGGCGCGCCTCGACCTCCGCGAGCAGCGCGCGCCCCAGCCCCTGGCTGCGCGCCGAGGGAGAGGTGGCGACGTAGTGGACCCAGCCGCGATGGCCATCGAACCCCGCCATCGCGGTACCCACCACCCGACCCGCCTCCAGCGCCACCAGGAAGAGCTCTCGCTGGACCGAGAGCTTGCGTCGAATGTCCGAGATGGGATCGTTCCACGGCGGGCTCTCGGGGAAGGCCTGGGCCCAGAGCGCCACGACGTCGGCCTCGTCGCCCTCCCGATAGGCACGGATGAGCTGCGTTCCCGGATCGGATGCTGCGGGCGGATCGGCGCTCGCCCGATAGATCCCCGCCCGGAGTCGCGGCGCACGGGGGCTGACGTCGAGCTGCGCCGCCAGGGTGACGTCCGCCCCGAAGCCCCGCTCGAGGAGCTCCCGGCCCGAGAGCGATCCCCGCAGCAGCGCCGCGAGGTCGCCGGCCGCCGCCTCGAAGGCTCCGATGGCCGCGACGGCCTCGGGAGAGCGCCGGCCGCAGAGATGACGCAGGATGGCGCCCGCCCCGACCTGATCCTCGAAGCAGGCTCGCAGGCGGTCGTCTGGCCAGCGCTCACCGGCGGGCACCACCGAGACGCGGGGACCGCAGAGGGCGGCCGCCTCCGCCACCGCTTGCGCGTTGCGGAGGCAGCCCGCGAAGGTGGGGGTCGCTCCCGTGGCCAGACTCAACGTCGAGCCGTTGGGAGAAGGAAGCACCAGGGTCGAGCCGGGAGGAAGGGTCTCCAGCGAGGCTGGCGAGAGCGAGAACCGCCCGCCGCGCGGACCGGCGAGCCAGGCGCCGAGCTCCCGGGCACGGTCGGCCGCCGAGTCGCCGCGCCAGCGATGCGGCACCACCGCGGCGGCGCGTGCGGTGGCCACCTCCACCGCCGTCGAGAACGAGAGGACGTCGACGATCACCACCGCGTCACTCCCGGGGGAGAGCGCCGCGACTCCCTCCTCGCCCCACTCGCAGCGCACCTCGAAGTCCGGATCGATGGGGCGAAGGGTCGGACTCACGATCTCTCCCGCAAGGCGCGGGAGGATACTGCAACTGCAAGCCCGGCCGGTGCTGGGACCATGGTAGGGAGGACACGCAGGGAGTGAGAGCACCCCCCGTTGGCTGCGGGCGAAGCCCGCAGCCCGACTACTCTCCGGACTTCAGCAGAGAAGCCAGCTGCTTCTCACCGATCTCGGAGAGAGAGAGCTCGGGCCACTGGCGACCCGCTCCCACCAGCAGGGCACCGGCCAGCGCCAGCACAAGCACCGCCGCCGCTGCAACGCGGCGGATGGGCCGGCGCCGCGGGACGGGGCGCACCCCGGGTTGCCGCACCGTCCTCCCCTTCCGCGCGCGGAAGACCTTCTGATCCCAGAGCCAGGCGGCGATCTCGTCCCGGCAGTCGGCGGGGGAGGGGGCTCCCACGTTTCGCTCGAGCATGCGGCGCAGATCGCTGGTGCTGGCGAAGCGACTCTTGGCCTTGGCGCGCAGACACGTGCGGGTGATGCGGCGCAGAAAACGGGGCGTTCGTACGAAGCGACGGAGTGGCGGGTAACGGCCCTGCTCGATGCGGTGGAGCAGCGCGTCCTCCTCGGGATCCCTCTCCGCGAAGGGGCGCTGCCCGGCCAGCATCTCGTAGAGGACCAGCCCCAGGGAGAAGTGGTCGGTGCGGTAGTCGGCCCGCGCACCGATCAGCTGCTCGGGCGACATATAGGGAGGCGTTCCCAGCGCGTGTCCGGTCTGGGTCAGCGCCGGCCCCTTGCTGTCCAATGCGATCCCGAAGTCGGCGAGCTTCACCTCGCCTCCCTTTCCGATCAGGATGTTCGCTGGCTTGAGATCGCGGTGCACGATGCCCCGGGCGTGGATCTCCTCGAGTCCACGGGATACCTGCAGGGCGATGAGGCCGGCGATGCGTGGAGGGATCCTCTTGACCTTGGCGAGCACCGAGCAGAGGTCCTTGCCATCCAC
>JBDLIK010000825.1:0-2026 GCA_039714895.1 Myxococcota bacterium
GCAGCGGTCCCCGAGATCGCGTCTTCGTGGCGGCGGTTCTTGCCCGATCGGGATTTCCGCTTCTTTCCGTGCGTCATGTCACACGCCCCATGGCCACATCAGGGCCATGCCGGCTCCCCGAAACCAGACCCCGGTGGCCGTGAGGATGGAGAACGCGACGAACAGAAGGACAAAGAGCGCCTGAACCGCCTCCCCGCGGGTCGCCCCGCTCCTTCGGCGCAAACCCGCGTAGAGGCCCCACAAAGCCGCCAGAAGTGCCGAGAACGGCAGGAGGCCGTTGCTGATGGCCGCGGGCAGGCCGGGAAGCAGGGCTCCCGGATCGAGGACGAACTCATCGAGCACTACCCACAAGGGAGTCACGACCAGCGCGATCGCGGCCGCGAGAGCCGCCGTCCGCCTCCCGGTGGACGACAGGAACCAGGCGCCCGCCTGCTCCGGATCGTACCTCAGGTAGGGGATGAGAAGGAGGCCGAGGGCCACGAGGGTCGGACCGATCACCACGGCGAAGATCGGATGGAAGTGGAGCAGCAGCTCCTGCACGCCCATGAAGTACCAGGGGGCCTTTGTCGGATTGGGGCTCATCCCGGGGTTGGCGGCCTCGCCGAGGCGAGCATCCAGGGCCACGGAGTAGGCGAGCACGAACGCCACCAGGATCAGCGCCACGACCAACTCGCGGAGGAGCAGGTGCGGGAAGGAGAGGGCGGAGACCGGCTGCTCCTCCGGCTCTTCCTCCACGCCGTGCGGCAACACGACGCCGCCCGCCTTCCGGACCCGCCAGAAATGGAAGGCCATCACGATGATGAGCAGTGCCGGGATGAGCGTCGTGTGCAGCGTGTAGAAGTTGAGCAACGTCGCCCCACCGATCTCCTCGCCGCCGCGGACGCTCCGCTGCAGCCAGACTCCGATCCCCGGCACGTAGGCGATCATGGCCGTGCTGATCGTGATCGCCCAGTAGGACAGCTGATCCCACGGCAGCAGGTATCCCGTGAAGCCCGCACCCAGGATTGCGACGAGCAGGAATAGGCCGATCACCCAGTTGAACTGCCGGGCACCGTGGAAAGCCCCGGTGAAGTACACACGCAGCAGGTGGAGGACGGCGACAAAGATCAGGAGGTTCGCACTCCAGTGGTGGATGTTGCGCACGAACTGACCGAACCGGACCTGGGTCTGCAGCCGCAGCACCGAGCCATGAGCGCCCGCCGGAACGGGTTCGTAGACGAACATCAGGAGAATGCCCGTGAGCAAAAGCAAGGTGAACAGCACGAGCGACATCCCGCCCAGACCCCAGGTGTGGGTGAACTTCATCGTGCGCTCGGGCAAGCGCACGGGTCGAGCGTGGAACACCAGATGGTCGAGGACGACCCGCTTCCGCTCGCGCTCCGTCTCCGGATGGAGGGTGGTGCGGAAGATGGAGCGCCAGATGCGCGCGGGTAATCCCGCGTCAGGCCGTTCATTTCGGCTGTCGCGGCCGGCAGGGGTCAACTGTTTGTGCCTCCCGCTGTTCCGGGCTCCGGCATCGTCCTGCGAACAACGACGGGATGCTAACAGAGATCCCGTTTGCGTGACAGCAAGTTGCTGCTGCGGGAGGTGGGCGCAAGGCGTATTCTGGTCGAGTTCGCGCAATCGCCGCGCTGGCAGGCCTTGGTGCTGCTGCGCGCACGGCGTATGGGCGGCTGCAGCGAGGAGAAAGTGAGGTACCCGATCCGGACCCTCAACGATGCTTCGCACCGACGTGAGCTTTTCGATCGTCTGGCAGGCCTGGATCCAGAGCAAGCAGCGCTGTGGGGGCGCCTCACCGCACCGCGGATGCTCGCCCATCTCTGCGACCAGATGCGCATGCCTCTCCGAGACCAGCCCTGCGAACCCATACCCAGCCCCGCGCGATACCCGGTACTTCGCGAGCTCTTCCTCTACGTCTTGCCTTGGCCCAAGGGCAAGATCCAAGGGCCACCCGAGGCATTTCAGGCCGATCCGGCCCAGTGGTCAGAGGATTTGGCCACGTTGAACGGGTTGGTCGACCGGTTCG
>JBDLIK010000826.1:0-2025 GCA_039714895.1 Myxococcota bacterium
GATCCTCGCCGCGCTCCAGTACAATCTCTCGCTCCAGATCAGCCGGCTGGACGTCGACGCGGCATCCCGGGAGGTGCCGGCGACGCGCGCACGCTTCCATCCCGTCCCCGGCTTCAACTTCGTGGCCACCGACGAGAAGCGCGTCGACCCGGTCCGCTTCTCCGGCGAGGACCTCTTGCCCACCACGCGCCTCGATACCCAGTTCGGGCAGGCCTTCATCCGTCAGGAGCTGCCCACCGGAGGGGAGATGGTGATCGCTACGGACCTCTTCCGCGAGGTGAACGATCCGCGCCCCGATGTCTACGAGGGCGGCAGCGAGCTCGAGCTCCGGCAGCCCCTCATGCGCGGGGGGCGGATCTACGTGGCCACCCGGGAGATCTCGGATGCCGAGTTCGACCTGGGCATCGTCGAGGCGGACCTGCGGGCGGAGATCCTGCAGGTCACCGCGGACGCCATCCAGGCGTACTACAATACCGTCCTGGCCGCGCAGCTGATCGAGGTGAGTGAGCAGGCCATCGAACGGGACCGGAAGCTGATCGAAGCGTCCGACGCACTCTTCCAGGCGGGACGAGGAAGCCTCCGGGACGTGGTGAGCGCCGAGATCCGCCTCTCGGACGACCTCGCCGATCTCGCCGCGCGGCGCGGCGCGCTCGACCGGTCGCAGCTGGAGCTGCGCGACGTGCTCGGGCTGTCGATTGGTGAGACCCTGATCCCCGCCGAGCGGACGGTGCCCTTCCACCCGATTCGGTTCCGGCTGCGCGGCTGGATCGAGCAGGCGCTCGCGAGGCGGCCTGAGCTTCAGGCGGTGCGGGTGCGCCTCGAGAAGAGCGCCCTGGGAGTGCAGGTTGCGGCCAACTCGGTGCTGCCCAAGCTCGATGCCGTGGGATTGTTCCGGCGCCACGACTTCGGTCACAGCAGTCGCAAGGTGTGGGGCTTCGATAGCCAGACCTGGGCGGCGGGTCTCGAGTTCGAGATCCCCTTCGGGAACGTGGCCGCCCGTGAGCGACTGGACATCGCCCGCATTCAGCATCGGCGCATCGAGCGGGAGTACCAGAACCTCGGCCGGTCGATCGAGATCGAGGTCCGCAACGAAGAAATCGGGCTGCGCCAGAACCTCGAAGATCTCAAGGCCCAGACGGCCAAGGTGGAGCAGGCGCGGTCCAAGCTCGAGATCGCGCGCGTACGGTTCGAGCGAGGTCTGGCGAACAACCTGGACATCACCGATGCCCAGACCGACCTGGTGGATGCCCAGAGCAGGCTTCTTGCCGCCATCGTCGACTACACCAATGGCATCGCGCGGCTGGAAGCCAGCGTGGCCGGGCCGCTTTGAGGGCGACGAGAGGAGTTTCCATGACAGCCATCCGAGAGGCCCTCTGGACGCGCCCGGGACCCCGGGGGCGCTGGGCGCTGTGGACGGCCGTGGCGGCCGCAGGGCTCGCCCTCGCTGGGGTCGCGGTGCTGAGGAGCGTTCCAGAGCCCGGGGAGATGATCCCCGTGGTGCGGGTGGTGCGAGGCGACGTGCGCATCACGGTCACCGAGTCGGGTGAGCTGCGCGCGGCGCACCAGGCCACGGTGAGCGCGCCCACGGACAAGCAGATCGTCTGGCTCGTTCCCGAGGGATCCCGGGTCAGGGAAGGCGACGAGCTGGTGCGCTTCGAATCGCAGAAGTACGAGATCGCCAAGAGCAGCGCCGAGTCGGCGCTGGCCGTGGCGCGTGCCGGCCTGCGGCGGGCTCGCTCGGACCTCGCCGGTCATCGGGCCACGGAGGAACGGGCACGCCTGGAATACGTGTCGCTGCCGCCGCTGGCCGAGAAGGGGTTCATCACCCAGAGCGAGCTCGATGGCGCCCGGCTGGCCTACGAGGAGGTGCGCGCCGAGACGCGCTCCCGGATGGCGGCCGTGGATGCCGCGCGCGCCAACGTGGACAGGGCCGAGCAGGAGGTGCAGCAGCAGGAACGCAAGCTGGCGGAGGGAACCGTTCACGCCCCGCGCGCCGGGGTGGTCGTCTATGCGACGACCGGCGAT
>JBDLIK010000827.1:0-2013 GCA_039714895.1 Myxococcota bacterium
GGTTCGGCGTCCGGAGCGTCGAGGGCGCCCGTCTCCCGGGCGCGCTGCCGCGCGGCGCGCATCCGTCCCCCCACCCAGGGCAGCGCGCCGAGACTGAACAGCAGGGTCGAGAGCAGGGCCAGCAGGGCGTAGAAGTTGAAGGGGATGGAGCGCAGGAAGAAGCCGTAGGCGGCCTCCTCGGTAGGAAACAGGGGGATCGTGCCTGCGACCAGGCCGCCCACGTAGAGCGGCCAGGCGTTGAAGGGGATCACCGTGGCCACCGGGGAGGCCGTGGAGTCCACCACGTAGGAGAGCTCCTCGTGGCTCACGCGATGCTGGTCGGTGACGGGCTTTACGGTGGAGCCGGCGAGCACCGTGCTCACGGTGCCGCCCTGGTGGAAGAGGACGCCCACCAGCCAGCCGAAGAGCAGGCTCGAGCGGGGCCCCTGGGCGATGCGGGCGCCGATGGTGCGGGCGAAGTGGCGGGCGCCCCCGGTGCGGTCCCACAGGCCCACCAGACCGCCGAGGCACCAGAGATAGATGAGCAGGATCTGGGCGAAGCTCTCGGTGGCCAGCGCCGGGAACAGGAAGAGCCGGATCAGGTTCCAGTCTTCCCAGTTGCCCGACTGAGCGAAGAGGACCGCGGAGCCCGTGACGACCCCGGCAAAGAGCGCCACCACGACCTGTCGCGTGGCGAAGGCGAGCACGATGGCCACCAGCGCCGGAAGAATCGAGGCCCAGCCCGCTCCATCCCCCATGGGCGCGGGAGCCTAGCAGCCTGCCCTCCGGTCAGGAATTCTGCAGCAGGCGGGAGAGCTGGCGGCGGGCGCGGAAGGCCCGGCTCTTGAGGGCGGCCGGGTGGGTCCCGGTGCGCCGGCCCACCTCTGCGTAGCTCCGGCCCTGCAGCGCGCAGCGCTCGAGCACGTCGCGGTCCTCGGGCCGCAGCGCTGCGAGCCCGGCTCTCACCCGGAGAACCTGCTGACGCTGGGCCAGCAGTTCCGGGGCCCTCGGCGCCGGGTCCTCCAGGCTGGCCCCACGTCCCTCGTCGAGCTCGACGACGTGGCGGTGATGGCGCCGCTCGCTGCGCAGCCACATCAGGGCCTCGTTGATGACGATGCGGTGGAGCCAGGTGGAGACCCGCGCCGTTCCGCGGAAGTCGCGTCCGTAGCGCAGGGCCTTCTCGAAGGCTGCCTGCACCACGTCTGCGGCGGCGTCACGGTCCCGGGTCATCCGCAGCGCCACCGCACGCAGCCGCGGCTCGAGGCCGCGCAGCAGCTCGCCGAGCCCCTCGGGGTCGTCGAAGGGAAGACTGTGCTCGGTGGCAGCGGGCTTGGTGGCAGCGGACATGGATCGGTCTCCCCGGGACCTGGATGGGTCTCCCTGGAATCTGCCGTGAGGTACGATCCGGCGCAGACGGCGGTTACCCGCCGCTCGCTCCCGGCATCCGATGTAACCGGCCTGCCGGGAAGGTCGTAGCGGGAAGGAGAATCAATGGATCCGGAGCGGGAAGACCGCTGGCGGGTCTTCATGACGGCCGCCCAGGACGGCGATGGCGCGGCCTACGAGAAGCTGCTCGTCGACGTGATTCCCGTCCTGCGTGTCTGGATCCGCTCTCGGGTCTGGGATCGCGATGCCGTGGAGGACGTGGTGCAGAACGTCCTGCTCTCCATCCACCGTGCGCGTCACACCTACCGGCCGGAGCGGCCGTTCACTCCCTGGCTGCGCACGGTGATGCGCAACGCCGTCATCGACCACCTGCGCGTCCGTCGGCGTCAACGGGAGCGCGAGGAGAGCCTGCCCGAGCAGGAGCCGGCGGCTCCGCCCGAAGAGCTGCCGATCCTGCGCGATTCGCTCTCCCCCCGCATCTCCCGGGCACTCTCGGCCCTTCCTCCGGCCCAGCGCCAGGCCGTGGAGCTGCTCCAGGTGCAGGGGCTGTCGGTGGCGGAGGCGGCGGTCCGGGCGGGGGTGAGCCCCGGTGCCCTCAAGGTGCGCGCGCATCGCGGCTACCGCGCCATGCGCTCCCAGCTGCTGGAG
>JBDLIK010000828.1:0-2005 GCA_039714895.1 Myxococcota bacterium
TCGCCGTTGGTCGATTTCACCTCGAAGACGCCATCGCCCAGCTCCAGCACCGAGATGTCGTACGTCCCGCCTCCCAGGTCGAAGACCGCGATCATCTCCTCGGAGCTCTTGTCCAGCCCGTAGGCGAGCGCAGCCGCGGTCGGCTCGTTGATGATCCGGAGCACCTCGAGGCCCGCGATCTTGCCGGCGTCCTTCGTCGCCTGGCGCTGGGCATCGTTGAAGTAGGCAGGAACCGTGACGACCGCCTGCGTGACCTCCTGCCCCAGATAGTCCTCCGCCGTCTGCTTCATCTTCTGGAGGATCATGGCGGACATCTCGGGCGGGGTGAATGATTTGCCCGCGTTCGACACCTTCACCTGCACCCGGTCCTGGGAGTCGCACTCGATCTTGTAAGGGACGAGCTTCCGCTCGGACTCGACCTCCGAGCACTTTCGTCCCATGAAGCGCTTGATCGAGGCGACCGTGTTCTCCGGGTTGGTCACGGCCTGCCGCTTTGCGACCTGCCCGACGAGCCGCTCCCCGTCCTTCGTGTAAGCCACCACCGACGGAGTCGTCCGCGAACCCTCGGCGCTCGGGATGACGACGGGGTCGCCGCCCTCCATGACTGCGACCACGGAGTTGGTGGTCCCGAGATCGATACCGATAACCTTGCCCATATCTGCGTTTCCTTTCGTGCGCGTTTTATTCGGAGGCCCCGATGGGGTGCAAGCGATGTGCCGGGTAGGGGACCCCTGATTCGCCGAAGATGGCGGGATTCGAACCTCCGAAACCCGACAATATGACAAGTCGGCGCCCTTGGCTTGTCAGAACGGCAGGCTGCGGGTCCGGGTGCGGCTCCCCACAGCCTCCCGCCCGAACTCCCCGAGGTCGTGTTGCGTGCCATCCGGGCCGTCTCTAACCTGCGGCCATGTTTCCTCTCAGGGACGAGAACCCCACCGAGCTCATCCCCTTCATCACCCTCGCCATTATCCTCCTCAACGTCGGGGTGTGGCTGACGCTCCAGAGTGGAGGCGTCGGGCTCTCCTTCGTCGACTCGCTTTGTGACTACGGCACGATTCCCGGCGAGCTGACGGGGGCCGTCCCCGCTGGCCGCGAGGTCGAGCTCGGAGAGTACCGCTGCGTGACCGGAGGCCGGACGTGGAGCACCCTGTTCACGTCGATGTTCATGCACGGCGGGTGGGGTCACCTCATCGGCAACATGTGGTTTCTCTGGGTCTTCGGGAACAACGTCGAAGACTCCATGGGCCACGGCCGCTTCCTCGTCTTCTATCTCCTCGCCGGTGTGGCCGCCTCGGCCACGCACGTGCTCACGGGGCCGTCGAGCGCGATCCCCACCGTGGGAGCCTCCGGGGCGATCAGCGGCGTGATGGGCGCGTACATGGTTCTCTATCCGAGGGTGCGGGTGCTCACCCTCGTCTTCGTCTATCTCACCTACGTCCCGGCCTGGCTGATGCTCGGCTACTGGTTCCTGATCCAGTTCGTGTCCGGCTCCGCGGCCGGCGCCGGGGCGGGCATCGCCTTCTGGGCGCACGTGGGGGGCTTCGTGGCTGGTGTGATCCTGGTCAAACCGTTCGAGAGGAGGCGGCTGGTGGAAGCGAAGCTCGAAGGCCGGAAGCTGAGCCGCGAGGAGCTGAGGGGCATCCGATGGTGAGGTCCGCGGCCTCCGTGTCGAGGCTGCTGCTTCTCGCGCTTCTGGTCCTGGGAGGGGCCGGATGGACGGCCCCTCCTCTCGTCGCCGGCGTAGCGGACGCAGCTCCGAGCGCAACACAGGACGCGGGCGGCCAGGAGGCGGGCGGCCAGGAGGCGATCCAGGGCGTCACGGGACCGGACCGGACGCTGAGCGTGGAGGAGCCGTTCGGCATCCGGCTGCTGCGAGGAATGCTGGGCATGGGCTTCCTGATCTTCATGGCGTGGCTGTTCACGGCGAAGCGAAAAGCCGTCAGCTGGTCGCTCGTCGCGAAGGGATTGGGACTGCAGATCGTGTTCGCCCTCCTGGTGCTCCGGA
>JBDLIK010000829.1:0-2004 GCA_039714895.1 Myxococcota bacterium
CTGCTGGGCAGTGAAGAGGAGATGCGCCGGTGGGGAGCCGCCCGAGGTGCTCGCGTGGTCGAGCTCGACGGCCGGGCGCTGCTCCCGGGCTTCATCGACGCCCACGGCCACTTTCCGGGCGCCGGGATCTACGACGTCTGGACCGACCTCAACAGCCCGCCCATCGGGCCCGTCGAGAACATCGCGGGCCTGGTGGAGCGGCTGGCCGAGAAGGCTGCAGAGACCGCTTCCGGCGACTGGGTGGTGGGGCTCGGCTACGACGACACGCTGCTCGCCGAGGGCCGCCATCCGAACCGCTCCGACCTCGATCTCGTGTCCAGCGAACACCCGGTGGCAGCGCTCCACGTATCCGGGCATCTGGCGGCGGTGAACGGCCGAGCCCTCGAAGCGCTCGGCTTCGGGCCGGACTCCCCGGATCCGCCGGGCGGTCATCTGCGCCGAGACACCTCCGGGGCGCTCGATGGCGTGCTCGAGGAGAGCGCGATGGAGGGCCTGTCGCTGGAGGTGACTCCGGGACTGGTGGACGGGCTGCGGGTGCTGCGCAGTGCCAACGAGCGCTACCTCGCGGCTGGGGTGACGACTGCGCAATCGGGTGCAACGCCTCCCGGCGTCCTGCGGCTGCTTCGCTGGGCCAGCCGTCTCGGCGTAATCCCGCTCCGCCTGGTGATCTGGCCGGACCGGGAGGCTGCGGACGCACTGATCGCCGACGGCGCCTCCTTCGCCTCCCTGGGGGGCCGGCGGGCACGGGTCGGCGCCGTCAAGCTCATCGCCGACGGATCGATCCAGGGCTACACCGGCTACCTGAGCCAGCCCTACTTCGTCCCTCCCGGCGACGATCCGAGCTATCGCGGCTACCCGAGGCTGCAGCGCGAGGAGCTGATCCGCCTGGTGACGGGCTACCACGAAGCCGGCCTCCAGGTGGCCGTGCACGGAAACGGTGACGCGTCGATCGACGACATCCTCGATGCCCTCGAGGAGGCCCAACGGCTGCATCCGCGAGCCGACGCGAGGCCGGTGGTCATCCATGCGCAGATGGCGCGGGACGACCAGCTCGATCGCATGGCCGCACTCGGCGCCATTCCCAGCTTCTTCAGCCTCCATACCTTCTATTGGGGCGACCGCCATCGGAGGATCTTCATGGGGCCGGAGCGCGCGGCGCGCATGAGCCCCGCCGCCACGGCCGCCGCCAAGGGAGTGCGCTACACGATCCACTGCGATGCGCCCGTGGTGCCCATGGAGCCGCTGCGGCTGGTCTGGGCCGCGGTCCACCGGCGGACGCGGAGTGGCTTCGTGGTGGGGGAGGCGGAGCGAGTGCCGGTGGAGCAGGCCCTGCGCGCCGTCACCCTGGATGCTGCGTTTCAGCACTTCGAGGAGGCGGAGAGGGGCTCGCTTGCGCCCGGCAAGCTCGCAGACCTGGTGATCCTCTCCCGCTCTCCCCTCGACGATCCCGAGACCCTCGACGAGATCGAGGTCCTCGAGACGATCATCGGCGGCCGCAGCGAGTGGCAGCAGCACTGAGACTCGCGACCCAGGTTGGATATCATGCCGGGGTCTTCGGACTCGCGAGGGTGGGACGATCGAGTCTCTCAGCATCGTGATCGACTGGCTGGAAGCCCATCCTGTCCTCGGTCAGCTGATCGGGCTGGCGGTGCTGCTGGCCGTCTCCCTTCTCAGCTACTTCATGGCGCGCCACCTGGTGGTGGGGACGATTCGGCGCCTGACGGCGCGAAGCCCGGTTCGCTGGGACAACGCCCTCGTCGACCACAGCGTCTTCGCCCGCTTCGCGAACGTGGTGCCCGCGTTGGTGGCCTTCTACGGCATCGAGCTGGTGCCCCACGCGGGCGAGGACATCGAGCTGGTGGTCCGGCGCGTGTCCGTGGCGGTGATGATCTTCGCCACGATCCACGCCGCGGTGGCCGTGCTCTCGGCTGGCAACAGCATCTACTCCCTGGATCCCGAGAACCGCACGCGCCCCATCAAGGGCTACGTCCAGCTCGCATCGAT
>JBDLIK010000830.1:0-2003 GCA_039714895.1 Myxococcota bacterium
GCCTCTTCGATCGGGATGGCTCGTCGCCGGCGAACTTCGCCCAGCAGGCAGCCTGGGTCTGGGCCGAGCTCCCGGTTCCGGTGGTGGCTGCGCTCCACGGGGTCACCTACGGCGGCGGGCTGCAGATCGCCCTCGGCGCCGACATCCGCTTCGTGGCACCGGACGCGCGGCTCTCCATCCTCGAGATCAAGTGGGGGCTCGTCCCCGACATGAGCGGAACCCAGACCCTGCGCCGGCTGGCGCGTCTCGACGTGGTGAAGGAGCTGGCCTTCACGGGGCGCATCGTGTCGGGCGAGGAGGCCGTGGCCCTCGGCCTCGCCACCCACTTGAGCGCAACGCCCCGCGAGTCCGCCTTCGAGCTGGCCCGCGAGATCGCCGGCCGCTCTCCGGACGCCGTTCGGGCGGCCAAGCGCCTGCTCCAGGAGTCGGGCCTGGCGGGCACCGAGGAAGGATTGCGCCTGGAGGAGAAGCTTCAGGCCTCACTCCTCGGGAGGCCCAACCAGACCGAGGCCGTGCGGGCAAACCTGGAGAAGCGGCCCCCTCGCTTCGACGACCCCAGCTAGGCCAGAGCCGAACAGGGATCGGAGTCTTTTGGTTTCAGGGACTTGCGGCGCACGACATCGTGCTCAGCCCGCCAGCCGTGCCAGCACGCTGGTGCCCGACTCCTGCACATCGAAGCGCTCGATCTCCAGACCTTCTTCATCGCACCAGGCCCGCACCTCGGTCGGGTCGTAGCGGTGGGCGTGGCGCGGGTGGTACCAGTCGAAGTTGGTGATGACGTTCGAGTCCCAGTCCAGGGCTTCGTTCCAGTAGCACTTGAACACGTTCCAGTAGATGAAGCGTTGAAGGTCGTGCTTCCCCTTCTTGATTCCCAGGATCGGGATGTCCTCGGGAACTTCGATCGTGACCCTCATCTCCGAAAGCGATTGGCCGAACCTCGTGATGGCCTCGGAGACCTCGAGGCATTCTCCAGGGCTCATCTCTACCGTCTGCGCGCGAATATGGTCGTCGCAGAACTCTCGCACCGGGCCCTTGCGCTTGTAGACGTAGAAGGCGATGTGGCCACCGGGCACCAGATGACGCAAGAGGCTCCGCAGTGCCTCGCGCGGTTCCGGCGTGTGGTGGATCACCTGATCGCAGCCGATGAAGTCGAAGAAGTCCGGCGGAAAGGGAATCTGCATGATGTCGGCCTGAACCAGGTGAAGGCGCGCTCTCTCCCACAGGTCCCGGTAGGCGTTCCGGATACCCTCGCTGATGTCGAGGCCGAATACCATCGCCTGGGAGTTCCGCTCGTAGAGACAAGCGTCGCGTCCATGGGCCGTACCGGCGTCCAGGATGCTTTCCTTGCCCGCCAGGAATGTCGCGAGGCCCTCCTCCGTGCCGAACCCGTAGCGTTGCAGGTACCAGCCCACGTAGTGCCCAGCCGTGGCGGAGGCGTAGTTCTTCGCCCTCCGCCACTTCCACGAGAAGCTCTCGACGGTCTCGCGCTGACCCTCCGTGAAGCGGTCCCGGAGGACCAGATCGGGAACACCGTCGACGATGGGGTACTCGACGCCCGAGGGGGTCCGAAGTCGGCCGGAGATGACCTCGCTCTCGCCTCTGGGCTTCGCGTTCTCGAGAGCGAAGCTCTCGCCGCTCGACGGATCGCGCAGGTGTCCGACCAGGGAGATCTTCATGCCTCACCCGAATCCCGAACGCCGTCCTGGGCGACCACGAGCTGACGGAGGCACTCTCCAAGCAGCAGGTGGTTCCAGTCCTTCCGATCGAATGCGCTGCTGTTGAACAGCCACTGGTTCACGGGGGCCGGGAGGCCGTGCTTGACGCGGCGCTTGGCGATTCCGATGTCGGGGCCCACGAGTCGCTCCAGGGCGCGACGCAGGAGCCACTTGCCCCGTCCGTTCCGGAACTTGAGGTGCTCCGGAAGCCCCGCCGAGAATTCGACCAGGCGGTAGTCGAGGAACGGGTTCCGCACCTCCAGGGAGTTGCGCATGCTGAGGCGGTCC
>JBDLIK010000831.1:0-1997 GCA_039714895.1 Myxococcota bacterium
GGCATGAGCCACCTCTCCGCCTATCGCAAGCTTCCCGACCAGTGGGAGCTGGCGGCCGTCTGCGACCCCGCGTCCGAGAAGGTCGAGCTGGCCAAGCGCTTTCTCGGGGTACCGGTTGGGGTTTCGTCCTTCGACGAGCTGCTGGCGCTCGACGGGATCGACGTCGTCGACGTCTGCACGCCTCCGGGGCTCCACCTGGAGATGGTGCGGCGGGTGTTGGAGAGCGGACGCTTTGCCATCTGTGAGAAGCCCCTGGCCGGGTCCCTGGCCGCGATCGATGCGCTGGCGGAGTGCGAGCGCAGGAGCCCAGGGCAGCTGATGCCCATCTTCCAGTACCGCTTCGGCCGCGGCGTCGAGCGCCTGCGGCGGCTGCAGGCCGAAGGTCTCGCCGGGAAGGCCTACGTCGCCAGCGTGGAGACCTTCTGGCGGCGGGGCGCCGACTACTACGCAGTGGAGTGGCGCGGGCGCTTCGACACCGAGCTCGGGGGCATCTGCGTCTCCCACGCCATCCACGCCCACGACCTGCTGGTCTGGCTGCTGGGCCCGGTGCGCAGCGTCTACGCCCGCCTGGCCACCCGCGTGAATCCCATCGAGACCGAGGACTGCGCGGCGGTGGCCCTCGAGTTCGAGAGTGGGGCCCTGGCAACGCTCACCGCCACCTTGGGCTCGGCACGCGAGCTCTCGCGCCTGCGTCTGGCCTTCGAGCACTTCTCGGCCGAGAGCGGTCTGTCCCCCTACCAGCCCGGCTCCGAGCCCTGGACCCTCGAGCCCGCCACAGCGGAAGCCTCTGCCCGGATCGACCTGGCCCTGGCTGGCTTCGAGCCGGGACCGGAGCTCTACGTGGGGCAGTTCGCGGGGTTCCACAGAGCGCTCTCCCAGGGAAAGCCACCCCCGGTGACCGTGGCCGACGCGCGAGCGGCCATCGAGCTCGTCACCGCCATCTACCACTCGGCGCGCAGCGGTGAAGCCGTCACCCTCCCCATCGGCCCCGAGCACCCGGGCTACGGCGGCTGGGTCTCACGCGACGGGATCCGGTAACGTGTGCTCACCATGTACATCGCCATGAACCGCTTCCGCATCGCCCGGGGACGCGAGGACGTCTTCGAGGAGCTCTGGCGCAGCCGCGAGTCGCATCTCGACGAGGTGCCGGGCTTCCGCCAGTTCCACCTGCTGCGGGGCCCGAGCTCCGACGACGAGACCCTCTACGCCTCGCACTCGACCTGGGAGTCGCGCCAGGCCTTCGAGGCGTGGACCGAGTCCGAGTCCTTCAAGAAGGCCCACGCCCAGGCGCGCGCACCCCAGGGCACCTACCTCGGTCACCCGAACTTCGAGGGCTTCGAGGTCGTGCTCTAGGAAGCCGGACCCCCGGCGGGCGTCAGGAAGGTTCGGAGCCGGCGCGCTCCACGCGGACCTGCACCGAGAGCGTCTCCTCGCCGCTTCCGCCGTAGAGCGTCCCCGAGGTCGGCGCCGCATCCCAGAAGTGACGTCCGCAAGCCACGCGCACGTGGTCGGCCCCCACCAGGCAGCCGTTGGTCGGGTCGAGGCCGCGCCAGCCGGCTCCCGGGAGGTAGACCTCGACCCAGGCATGCGACGCCTCGGACTGGAGACGGTTCGCGGAGTCCCGGCCGGTGTAGATGTATCCCACCCGGTAGCGGGCCGGAACGTCGAGCAGGCGGGCCAGGCAGATGAGCAGGTTCGCGAAGTCCTGGCAGACGCCCTGGCGGGCCACGAAGACCTCGAAGGGCGTGGTCTCCACGTTGGTGATCCCGGGCACGTAGGCGAAGTCCCGATGCAGGGTCGCGTTCATGTCCAGCAGCGTGGCGAGCAGATCCGAGCTGTTGCGGAGGGCGAATCCCACCGCGAAGTCCCGCAGCGTCATCAGCTCGCTCTCGGGGAGCTCGGGGGGCAGCAGATAGGGAAGCATCATCTGCCGCTGCCAAGGCATCCAGGCCAGGGGCAGCTGGTCCCGTCCCGGCGCGGTGCGCAGGGGTTCCGGC
>JBDLIK010000832.1:0-1995 GCA_039714895.1 Myxococcota bacterium
TCTCCCGATAGATAGGTCGCCAGAGGCCTCGCTCTCGCTCACCGGGACCCCGCGAGAGCGCTCGAGGTGGCGCTGCACCGAGGCCAGGGTGGCGCGGAAGAGCCGGGCCACGTCCCGCGGAGCCGAGATCCAGAAGAGGGCAGTCCTTCCGGGGACCGTGGGGCGCGCACCCGTTTGCGGCTCGGCGAGCGGGTCGAGCGGGGGCGGCGCGAGCTCCCCCGTCGCGATGGCGTGATCGATCTCGTCCTCCAGGCGGCGCACGCTCACGCGCCGGGCCCGCGCCACCCAGGCGGCCCCATGGGGCTCGGCCTCGTCGAGGAGCAGCAGGGGCACGAGCACGTGGGCCCGCACCCAGGAGAGCCGCCCTGTGCGCCAGGCCTGGCGCAGCGGGGGGCAGGCGTGGCCGGCCCGCTCGAGGCGCAGCAACGCCTGCGCCTTTCGCTCGCCCAGGCCCAGCCACTCGCGGGCGAACTGGCCGAAGCTCCCGAACCCGTAGCGGCGATGGAGCCCCCTGCGGGCCGCCGCGGCCATGCGCGCGCGCAGCTCGCCGGGCTCAAGGGTGGAGGCGAGGAACGTCGCGCGCACGCCGCGCGCCTCAAGGGCCGCCACCTGATCGTGCATCAGGGACATGAGCGGCGAGACCACGAGCGCCGTGCCCGGGAGCTGCATCGCCGGCAGCTGGTAGACGAGGCTCTTGCCGCCCCCCGTGGGCTCCACCAGCAGCAGCGCCCGCTCGCGCAGCAGCGCCTCGATGGCCTCGCGCTGGCCGGGCCGGAAGCCCACATAGCAGAACCGGCGCAGGCCGGCGTCGAGGTCCCGAGGCCGCGAGCTTCTCGCTGGGGGGACGCCGGGGCGGATCGGCGCGGTTCGAGGGTTGCGACATGAGCGCTCCGGCGAGCGAACGGGGGAGCGCTCATCGGCCTCACCCTACGCGAGATGACCGAGCGCACGCGCATCCAGGGGCTCTGCGACATCGAGAGCGAGCACTTCCAGTCGCTCCCGCCGGAGCCCTACCTCCGAGGCTTCCTGCTCTGCTACGCGCGCGAGCTCGGCATCCCGGACCTCGAGGCCCTCACGGCGAGCTACCTGGATCGCTACCGAGGCGTCGAAGCCGCGTAGCGGCGGCGGGTGGCTCGAAGGCGCGGCGGACGACCGGCACACTTCGGATCGCGCTAGCGGGGCTCCAGCATCTCGAAGCGCCGGACCTTGCCCGAGACGAACTCGACGACCGCCTGCTCCTCGCGTGCGGGTCGGTCCCCCACCGAGATGCCGGTGCCAAGCCCCACGTGCCGACCCAGCGCGTTCCAGCTCGACAGCCCCAGGCCGATGCCGGGTGAGCTCCTCCATCAGGTCCAGACCTCGGTCGGACTCTCTTCCCCCACCACCTCGTCCGATGCCCGTGGCTTCAGTCGCGATGGCAGTCAGCCGATCAGAGGACCATGCGGCTTTGGAGCACCGCTGCCAGGATCGCGGCAATCGCGGTTCTGCCGCTCATCGGCTGTTTCTTGAGCGGCTGCACCTCGGTCTCCATCGCGGCGGAACAGCCGTACGAGCGTGAGGTCGAGTACGGCGACGGCGCGTACGTGCGCGTCCCGCCCGGCCAACGGCCTCCCCCGGGTGAGTGCCGGATCTGGCATCCGGGTAGGCCTCCCGGCCAGCAACCACCGCCTGGTCCCTGCCATGTTCTCGAACCGCAGGTTCCGCCTGGCGGGGTGCTGCTCCACGGGGGCTAGAGACTCGGCCCCCGAAGCGTGGAGATTTCCGTTGAAGAGACGAGCCCAGAGAATCATCGCGTCCGCGGTGCTCGCCTCATTTCTGCCGCTGTCCTCAACGGCTTGCTTCGGCGGCTTCCGGCTCACGAAGAAGGTCTACGGCTTCAATCGGACCATCAGTCACGACAAGTGGGTCCGCTGGATTACGTTCCTGGTCTTCGTCTGCGTCCCGGTCTACGGGTTTGCCGTCGCCTTCGACGGCATCTTTGCGAACTCCATCGAA
>JBDLIK010000833.1:0-1986 GCA_039714895.1 Myxococcota bacterium
AGCGGGCTCTTGGAACCAGCGATGTGGCGAACACGCTTGGATTGGACTGCGGCCTTTCTACAGGCTCCGTTCGTAAGGGACTTCTGGCACCAGGAACAGCATACAAACTATTCGCGCGAGTTCCTTCGGGAACTGGAGCGAGGTAAGCCGTCCACCGCTGTGTACGCATCGCGCCATGGTGCTTGACGGCGGCGGGAAAGTCAGCCAATGAGCTGGGAGGCGTTCGGCGCTCTGGGCGAAGTCGTCGGTGGCATCGCCGCCGTGATCCTACTTGCTTACATCGCCTACCAGATCCGTCAGAACTCACGCATGCTGGAGCAGAATGCTCGCGCGACTCAAGCGGCCACCTACCAGGCGAACGGCGAGTTCTGGGCGCGAGCATGGGCGCTTCTCGCACAGGACCCATCTCTCGCTCGGATCTGGCGACTTGGACGAGACGGCGAAGAGCTGGACGACGATGAGATCGTGAGGTTCGAGTCCTTGCTCAACGTGATGTTCGCCTCGCTGGACGATGCCTACTCACAGGCGACTCTCGGAACCTACGATGTGGACATTCTGAAGCTCGGTGGCTCAGCGATCGCCGAACTTCTGTCGTCACCGCTTGCCCTTCGTTGGTGGCAACGCGACAGGCATCGATTCTACCGCCCCGAGTTCCATTCGGCGGTAGAGCACCTCCTCGGGGATACGACCTACCCGGCCCGGTTGAGCCAGCCACAGGCCGGGACCGACTAGCCATGCCGAGGTCAGGAAAAGTGACCCCACCAAGGAAACGGCCGAGGAGCACGATGCGTGCAACCCTCGGCCGATGTTGGGGAATCTGGCGCGCCCGACACGACTCGAACGTGTGACCTTCAGGTCCGCAACCTGACGCTCTATCCAACTGAGCTACGGGCGCGCGAAAATCTGTCGAAACGGGGGGCGGACTCTAGCGCACCTCCTGGGGTCGGACTGTCTGGGGGCCGGAGCTCCCGCTGGCCGCCCCATCGATAGCTGGCGGAGCAGGCAGTCTAGTGCGAACCCGTCCGGCAGCCAGGGTCCCTGATCAGCAGGGAAGATACAGGGAAATCTCCCAGACTCCGCCAGACCCGAGGGCCCGAGCAGGGCGTGAAGCCCGTCGTGGGGCGTTCGAGGGGATTGGCCCGGATCCGGAACAGGGAAATCGTGCTCGAGGATCAGGGGGGCTCCTCGCCCGAGCACCGAAGCCCTGCGGTTCTGCCTTGTCGATGTGAGGGGCTGCTGGGCGGAAGTGGGTCTCGAAGTCTCCCCGGGGGAAAATCATCGCTCCGTTCGTGGCGCTTCCGCAAGAAGCCCGCTCGACATCCGGCGGTACCGGAAGCGGTCACCACCCCAACCCTTCGTCAGGAGCGCGCCGAGGCCGTGTGCAGGAGGCGGTAGAGCGCCGGCAGCACGAGCAGCGTGAGCAGCGTCGACGAGACGATGCCGCCGATCACCACGGTCGCGAGCGGGCGCTGCACCTCGGAGCCGATGCCGGTGTTGAGCGCCATCGGGACGAAGCCGAGCGCCGCCACCAGAGCCGTCATCAGCACCGGTCGGATCCGGCCGAGGGCGCCCTCGACGATCCCCTCGTCCAGCGGGCGGCCGTGCTCGCGCAGGTCCCGGATAAAGGCCACCATCACCAGGCCGTTCAGCACCGCGATCCCCGACAGGGCGATGAATCCCACCGCGGCCGAGATCGAGAAGGGGATGCCCCGCACGAGCAGGGCGAGCACGCCGCCGGTGAGGGCCAGGGGAACCCCCGAGAAGATCGCCACGGCGTCCCGCGCCGAGCCGAGCGCTAGGAGGAGCAAGCCGGCGATGAGCAGGAGCGTCACGGGAACGACGACCGCCAGGCGGCGCGTTGCGGATTCGAGCTGCTCGAAGGTGCCCCCGTACTCGACCCAGTAGCCGGGGGGCACGTCCACCTGCGCCTCGACGGCACGCTGCACGTCCTGCACGAAGGAGCCGAGATCGCGGCCGCGCACGTTG
>JBDLIK010000834.1:0-1979 GCA_039714895.1 Myxococcota bacterium
GGACTCCTGGGGTAGAGACATGCCGGAGAGGACGGACGCGCAGATCACACTGATGCGGGTCGACGTGGCCCGGCTGTTCGCCAACGGCCAGGAGCTGTCGCTCTTCGGGGACAATCTGCTGGTCGACCTCGACCTCTCCGTCGACAACCTCCCCACCGGAAGCCGGCTTCGTCTGGGGAAGGCGCTCCTCGAGGTCACGCCCGAGCCGCACACGGGATGTCTCAAGTTCGCCCAGCGCGTCGGCAAGGACGCGCTTCGGCTGACGGCGGACCGCCGCTTCCGGGCCCTTCGTCTACGCGGGATCTACGTCAAGACGGTGCAGGGGGGCGAGATCGCCCTGGGTGACCCGATCGAGGCCCTGAGCCGGAGTTAGGAGCCAGCCCATGCCCGACGAAGTTGTCCCCGGTGCCTGTCTGTGCGGAGCGATCCGCTTCAGCGTCCGCCTGCCCACCCTCTTCTGCGGTCACTGCCACTGCTCCATCTGCCGGCGGAACCACGGTGCCGGCTTCGTCACCTGGTTCGCGGTGCCCCGAAGCCAGTTCTCCCTCGATGCGGGCGAGGGCGAGCTCCAGCGGTTCCGGTCCTCGGACCACGGGACCCGATCCTTCTGTCGCCGCTGCGGCAGCTCGCTCTTCTGTGAGTCCACCGAGCACGCCGACCAGATCGACATCGTGCTCGCCAACATGGCGGGCCCCATCGACCGACCCCCGCAGGTCCACGTCTACTTCGACGATCGCGCGCCCTGGGTGATGGCGGAGGACGGGCTTCCCCGCCTCGGCGGAGCCACCGGCCAGGAGCCCATCAAGCCCGACGCCTGACCCGGCGGTGAGGCTGATCTGACCCGAGGGACCCGCCGTCCCGGCCAGGACCATGATACCCTCCGGGTGCAAACCGAAGGTGCGACATGTGCCGAAACATCAAGACCCTGTTCAACTTCGAGCCACCGGCGACCCACGAGGAGGTTCGAGCCGCCTCGCTGCAGTTCGTTCGGAAGCTCTGCGGGTTCACGAAGCCGTCCAAGGCCAACGAGGCTGCCTTCGATCGTGCCGTGGAGGAGGTTTCGGAGATCGCCAGCAAGCTGCTGGATTCTCTGGTCACCGGTGCACCGCCGCGCGATCGCGAGGTCGAAGCGGCCAGGGCACGCGCCCGCGCCGCCAAACGCTTCGGGGCTCCGGCGCGGCCGCCGAGCTCCTGACCGCGATCGCCGCGAGATCTAGCGAGGGAGCTCGGTCCGGGTGGGTCCCTCGAGCAGAGAGGATGATGGGCTTCTCTCAGGGGCAAGGAGCCGGAGGTCGTCCGATGCTCATCGACGGGTGGATGTCGGAGTACCACTTCGTCGAGCGGCATCATATCCGCGTCGATGCGCCCGAGCCCGTCGTATACGGAGCCCTGCTGGAGGTCGACGTGGGGGCGCATCCGGTGCTTCGCTCCCTGTTTGCCCTACGAACGCTTCCGGCACGCCTTCTCGGACGCGAGCCATCGGATCTCGCGCGCCGCCCGCTGACCCTCCGTAGTCTGGTGGAGCGCGGCTTCGTGCTCCTCGAGGAGCGGGAGCCGCAGGAGGTGGTGCTGGGCGTCACGGGACGGTTCTGGCAGCTCAGAGGCGGAATCGTTGCCACACGGCCCCAGGACTTCCACGAGTCCGTCCCTGCGGGCTGTGCTCGCGTTGCCTGGAACTTCGCGCTCTCTGCTGCCGCGGCAGGTGGCACCCGGCTCTCCACCGAGACTCGCATCCGCTGCGCCGACGAGGCCGCTCGCCGGGCGTTCGGACGCTACTGGCTGCTGGTGCGGCCCGGCAGTGGGTGGATCCGTCGGGTCATGCTCCGGGTCGTGAAGCGAGAGGCCGAGCGGCGAGCCGCTCGTGCCGCGGATCCCGTCTAGAGAAGGCGGACGACTTGCAGGGCCCACCAACTTCTCGTCTTTCAGCTGCCCTCAAGGAGTATCTGGAAGGTCTCGTCTGAGGTGTACGTCCTCATCAC
>JBDLIK010000835.1:0-1978 GCA_039714895.1 Myxococcota bacterium
CTGCAGTGGGCGCGCTTCAACCGCGCCCACCACGATCTCGCGGTGGTGCCGGACGGCGACATCTATGTCCTCACCCGCGGCGCACGCCTGGCCCCGGAGGTGGATCGGGATTCGCCGATCCTCGAGGACTTCATCAGCATCCTCGATCCGGACGGCGTCGAGAAGCGCCGGATCTCGCTGCTCGAGGTCTTCGAGAGCTCCGCCGAGCAGCATTCCTGGCGCCGCGCTTCCAGGGACTTCTGGTCCAAGGAGGCCATCCGCGGGCTGGTCCGCCAGGGTGGCCACGGCGATCTCTTCCACACCAACGCCCTCGAGGTGCTGGATGGACGACCCCCGCTGCCGGGCTTCGAAGCCGGACACCTGCTGCTCTCCTTCCGCAATCTCGACCGCATCGCCGTCATCGATCCCGAGAGCGAGCAGGTCATGTGGTCCCTGGATGCCAGGACGTCCATGCAGCACGACCCCAGCGTCACGCCGGAGGGGGGCGTGCTGGTCTTCGACAACCACTGGCGCCCCGGGGAGCGCTCGCGGGTGGTGCTGCTCGATCCGCGGGATGGCAGTGTTATGTGGCAGTACCACGGTCCGGACGAGGCCCCGCTCTACAGCGAGACCTGCGGCTCGGCGGTGCGGCTCGCCAACGGAAACGTGCTGATCACCGAGTCCGACAACGGGCATGCCCTCGAAGTCACCGGCGAGGGCGAGGTCGTCTGGGACTTCTACAACCCGCAGGTGGCCGGGAAGAACGCCGAGTTCATCGCCACCCTCTTCGACCTGGTGCGGCTGCCCCCCGACTTCCCAGTCGACTGGGCGCAGGGCGCGGCCGACGGGCTCGGGGAGTGACGGTTGTCGCCCGCGACGTCCTCCCCGCGCCGCGACTTGCGGGGGTATGATGGGCACGGGGGGAAGGACCGCGCAGGGAGGGGGCCATGGGGCGATACACGGTGATCTCGGCCGACTGCCACGCCGGGGCGACCTACGGCGAGGGGGGATTCCTCGCCTACGTCGAGCCGGCTCACCGCGATCGGCTGCGCGAGGAGATGGCGCTGCTGACGAAGCAGCAGGCCGAGCTCGGGGAGAGCCTCTTCGCCCGGGAGTTCATGGCCGAGCAGGACGGCACCGAGGCGGCGCAGTCCGGCGGTCGGGACGGCGCCTGGGACCCCGCCCGTCGGCTCGAGGCGCTCGAGGCCGACGGCATCGTGGCCGACATCATCTTTCCGGATGGCTCCCAGAACAACGCTCCGCCCTTTCAGGCGGCCAACGGCCCCGGCGCCCTTGGCGCGGACCAGAAGCTCCAGGCGGTGGGGGCCTGGGCGTACAACCGCTGGCTGTCGGAGTTCTGCGCGCATGCCCCGGGGCGACACGCGGGCATTGCCCTGGCCACCATCCACGACGTGGACGAGGCGGTGGAGCAGATCACCTGGGCGAAGCAGCACGGCCTGCGCGGGGTGCTGCTGCCGTCGGGGGTGGGCTCGCTCCCCTTCTACCATCATCCGCGCTACGAGCCCATCTGGTCCGTCTGCGAGGCGCTCGGTCTGCCGCTTCACACCCACGTGGGATCGGCGAGCCCGGACTACGGAGACCTCCCGGGCGCCGGGGCGCTGTTCGCCTACGAGAGCCTGTGGTTCTCCCACCGTCCGCTCTGGTTCCTGATCTGGGGCGGCGTGTTCGAGCGCCATCCCGGTCTGCGCATGGTGTTCGCCGAGCAGGGCGCCGACTGGGTGCCCGACACACTGCGCATCATGGACAACATGTACCTCTACATGTTCCGCCACGAGCAGCAGCGCCTCCGGCTTCGGCCCAGCGAGTACTGGCAGCGACAGTGCTACGTGGAGGCGATGTTCCTCTCCCGGCGCGAGGCCCGCATGCGCGAACGGATCGGGGTCGCGAACATGCTGTGGGGCTCCGACTATCCCCACTACGAGGGAAGCTGGCCCCGCAGCAAGGAGCTGGTGGCTCGGGCCCTGCACGACGTCCCCGA
>JBDLIK010000836.1:0-1977 GCA_039714895.1 Myxococcota bacterium
GCCCCTACAACGCTCTCTACGACACGTGGCTGGTCAAGACCAACCCCCTGCTCGCCGAGATGGCGCCTGTCCGCCTCGAGCCCCTTCCCGAGAAGGCGGCGATGGAGGTCCTCACCGAAGGCCACCGCGGGCACCAGCAGCTCGAGGCCGAAGACCGGAACCACGGGCCAGGGTGAGATCGCGAAGCTGAGGGATTGATCGGTGCCCGTGGCGTTGCGCATCAGCGCGAGGGTCGCGACGACGACGACCCCGTAGATCAGGCCCTGGACGGGGCGAGGGAGCCGCTCGCCGCTGCGCGCCAGCCAGGGCGCCGTGAAGGTCGCTGCCACCGAGAGCGCGAAGACAGCCATCACCGCCGAGCCCCGCCAATGGAAGAAGCGCCAGATGCCGTCGGCCACGACGCCGTAGTAGACGCACAGCCCCACGAACAGCAGCGCCCACACGGCGAGGAGCCGTGCCAGGGCGGAGCGCGACGTGAGCCAGACCCCGACGCAGAGCAGCAGCGCCGGGGTCAGGAGACCCAGCAGGGCGCTCCGAAGCGATTCCGTGAGCCAGTCGGTGGAGGTCCAGTCGAAGAAGAAGCCGCGGGGCTGGTACCACTCGAAGGCGGTGGGGTCGCTGACGGGCCCGATGCCATGGTGCACCCAGGCCGCGTAGGCGAGCAGCAGCGCCAGCAGCCCGACGCCGCCTAGGGAGCTCACTCCCGGGCTCGGCTGGCTCACTCGGTCTGGCGTCCCCGGTCGAAGAGGGAGAGGCGGGTGGACGGCTGGCCTCCCGCTTCTCCGGGCTCGCGTTCCTTCAGCCGGATCTCGGCGCGCACCTCGAGGGTGCGCCCCGAGAGCAGCGTGTCCAGGACCTCCACCAGGTCGATGCTCTCCAGGCTACGGGCGATCTCACCCGAGAGCCGCTCCAGGAACTCCGAGCGGGTCCGGGCGCTCTGTGCCGTCGCGAAGTCGATCCAGTCCCGAGGCACTGTGTCGCCGAAGGCGCGGCGCACGGCCTCTTCGGTCATGAACAGCCCCGAGAAGCCGAGGGAGAGGCCCTTTCGCAGCAGGTCCGGGATGCGCCCGCCGCTGGCGTCCTCCTCCGACGGCACGCTGGTACCCTCGTCTTTCTCCTGCTCGGGGTTCCGCGCCATGGGTTAGAATCCGCCGGTGGCGATCACGCGCGTCCGAGAGCTGATGTCCGACCGTCTGGTCCGGATCCCTGCCGGCGAACGCCTCTCGACCGTCGAGGATATCATGACCCTCGGGGGTGTGCGCCATATGCCGGTGGTGAAGGGGGGACGCCTGGTGGGGGTCGTCTCCGAGCGAGACCTGCTGCGCGCTTCCCTGTCCGCCCTGTCCGGGGTCGCCACCGAGGAGCGACGCGCCTTCCTGCACGCCGTCGAGATCAGCCAGGTGATGTCCGAGCCCCCCATCACCATCGGGCCGGACGAGCAGGTCGAGGACGCGGCTCACCTCATGGCCGAGCACAAGATCGGCTGCCTTCCGGTGGTGGAGAAGGACGAGCTGCTGGGCATGATCACCGAGACCGACCTGCTGCGGTACTTCGCCGGCCTGACCTGACGCCGTCTCAGGCGAGTCCCGGCCAGTGGCTGAGGATGTGGTGGGCGGTGCGGTCGGCGAGGGCGGCGGTGGTGATCTGGGGAGGGGCGCCGAGGGAGGTGGGGAAGACGCTCATGTCGGCCACGAACAGCCCGGGCACCTCGTGGCAATGTCCCCAGGCGTCCACCACGCTGGAGGCCGGATCGCTGCCCATGCGACAGGTAGACTGGGGGTGGGTCGATGCGATGGGAATGCGCCCCTGCACGACGCCCCGGCGCTCGATCTCGCCGAGACCGTCGCCGGGCTCGAGGAGCAACGGCCGTTCGAGATAGGGCACCAGCACCTGCCGGGCGCCGGCGGCGAAGAGCACGCGGGCGCAGTGCACCGGGCCCTCGGCGAGCTGCCGACGGTCGTCGGCCTCGAGCTCGTA
>JBDLIK010000837.1:0-1970 GCA_039714895.1 Myxococcota bacterium
CCGATCCCGATCGATCGGGCCGTGCACATGGACGTGAGAAGGTCGTAGAGCGGGCGGGCCGGGGAAATTCGTGTCGCGGCCGCGTTACATCCGCTTCCTGTCGCGGGCGGCGCCCCTCTACGACCCCGTGGCGAACGGAATGGGCTTCCCGAAGCTGTGGGAGACGTTCGCCGCAATCGCCGCGCCGGAGCGCGGGCTGTCCTGTCTCGACGTCTGTACGGGGACCGGGGGGGTCGCGCTCGCGTTGGCGCGGCGAGGCGCCCGGGTCGTGGGCGTGGATGCGGCACCCGGCATGCTGGTGCGCGCGGAGCGCAAGGCTCGGGGGCAGGGGCTCGCGGGCAAGATCCGCCTGGTCCGGATGGATGCGCGCGCGCTCGGCTTTCGGGACGACTCCATCCCGTTGGTGACCTGCTCGATGGCCCTTCACGAGATGGCGGAGGACGAACGCGATCGGGTGCTGGCCGAGCTGGGCCGGGTCTCGAGTCCGCACGTGCTGGTGGCCGACTACCGGGTGCCCCCGGGCCGGAGGGCCGGCTGGCTCTTCCGCGCGCGCCGGTTCTACGAGTATCTGGAGAGCGACGATTTCGAGGGCTACGCGGGGTGGGACCCGGCGGCGCGTCTGGCGGCGGCTGAGCTTCGGGTGCAGACGCCCCGGGACGTGGGCGCCTACAGGATCTGGCCCTGCCGCGTGACGAAGCCCCGTCCATCACCCCTTCTCCCGCGGCCCCACCACCCGGCCGTGGCGAAGCGAGTGGTAGCGCCAACGCCCCGGCATGTGTGAGCTGAGGGCTCCGATTGCGATGACGAGCGTGAGGAGGGGTACCGCCAGCTGCGGGATTCCCTGTGCAAGGACCAGCAGGGCGATCTTCCCCGCGGTGGCCGCTCCCCGCACCTGGACGAGCCAGATCGGCGCCCGGTAGATCTCGAAGGCCATCAGCGTGCCACCGGTGGCGACGGTCGCCATCAGCGCCCCTTCCAGCCGCGCCTCGGGAATCCCGTAGACGTGCCCGCCGTAGAGTGCACCGAAGGAGATCAGGTGGGCGGTTCTCAGCAGGGTGCGCCAGGTACGGACGCCGGGCACCCTCCGCACCCGCGCGTGCAGCTCGGCGTCGGTCGGCGCGGACCCTTCGTCCATGTTGAGGAAACTATACGCGAAGGAGCCTCGGGATATGACCCCCGTCATGCCGCCCTGGTTCTTCCTGCCGTAGCGTCGAAGCCGCGCTGGGAGCTAGCTGGCGGATCCTTCGGATTCTCTTGCGGCGTCGGCGGGCCCGAGTCCCGGGCCGGCCTCCTGGTCCTCCTGGCGCAAGGTGGGAGGGGCCGCGCGGTGGGAACGGACGGACCGCCGGTTGCAGTCGCCGTCGTCGGCCACTCCGGGAGTGGCAAGACCAGTCTCCTCGAGGAGCTCATCCCGGCGCTCTCGTCCCGGGGCCTCGCGCTGGCCGTCGTGAAGCACGCGTCCCACGGGTTCGAGGCGGACCGACCGGGCAAGGACTCCCATCGCCTCTACGGCTCGGGGGCCGGGGCTGTGGCGCTGGTCTCGGGCGCCCAGCTGGCCACCTTCGCGCGCCGCGAGGCCGACCGTGACCCATGCCTGGAGGAGGCGCTCGCGGCGCTCCCTGACGGACTCGACCTGGTCCTCGTGGAGGGCTTCTCGTGGGAGGCGATCCCGCGCATCGTCGTCCTGCGCGAAGGCCCCGCGCCGCCGCGCGAGCACACCGGGCCCGGCGAGGTGCTCCGCATCGTGCGGGTGGCGGAGCCCGCGCCTGGCTCGAAGCCGGCCTTCGCGCCGTCGCTGATCGAGTTCCTCGCCGCGCTGCTCGAGCGGCGGGCACGCCGCGTCGTGCCTCTTCGCGGCCGCGATGAGCTCCCCATTTCCCGGAAGGAGGCGGGATGATGCAGGCCCACTACGTTGCCGGCGCCGGGTGGAAGAGGCTGCTCGATCCAGAGGCGCGCGTCTGGAGCGGGGC
>JBDLIK010000838.1:0-1969 GCA_039714895.1 Myxococcota bacterium
CCTCGAGAAGCGTCGGCCCGACTTCGAGGGCAAGTAGGGCGTGGGTGAGACGGTCCTCACGGAGCTGCGCCACCGCGTCCTGCTGCTGACGCTCAACCGGCCGAAGCAGAAGAACGCCTTCAACAATCAGATGTGGTGCGAGCTCCGCGATGCACTCGGCGACGCCCTCGGGAATGACGACGTCCGCGTGGTGGTGATCACCGGTGCCGAGGGAGCCTTCACGGCCGGCCAGGACCTGGGAGAGATGGGTCGCCGCGAGGCGGACGGCGAGCGCGAGCACGGCTTCGCTTCCTTCATGGATCGGCTGTGCGAGTTCGACAAGCCGCTGCTCGCCGCGGTGAACGGGGTGGGAGTGGGCATCGGGCTCACCCTGCTGCTGCACTGCGACATCGTCTACATCGCCGAGGGCGCGCGCCTGCGGCCCCCTTTCGTGACGCTTGGCGTGGTCCCCGAGGCGGCCAGCAGCTACCTGCTACCGCTCACCATCGGCTACCAGCAGGCCGCCGAAGCGTTCTTCACCGCCGAGTGGATCGATGCGAAGCGCGCGGTCGAGCTGGGGATCGCCTCGCGCCTGTGCATCCCCGAGGATCTGCCCCACGAGGTCCGGGCGCGTGCGGAGGAGATCGCCCGTCAGCCCCTCGGCTCCCTGCGCCACACGAAGCGGCTCATGCTCGCCCACCGGGAGGCCGGGATCCGAATCGCGCGCAGGGGCGAGGACGAGGCCTTCGCCCAGCGCGTCGGCTCGCCGGAGAACATCGAAGCGATCCGCGCCTTCTTCGAGAAGCGCCCCCCTGACTTCTCGAAGGTCTCCTCCCACTAGAATGGAAATCGGCCTGCTGAGCCTGGGGGACCACCTTCCGGATCCCACCACCCAGGAGCGGCCGGAGAGCTCCGCGCAGCGCCACCAGGCCATCGTGGAGAGCGCGGTACACGCCGAGGCCCTGGGCTTCGACTCCGTGTGGCTCGGCGAGCACCACTTCTGCGACTACGTCCTCTCGGCGCCGGCCATCGTGCTCGCGGCCATCGCCGCGCGCACGGAACGCATCCGGCTCGGCACCGGCGTCACCCTGCTCGCCAATCTGGATCCGGTCCGGGTGGCCGAGGACTACGCCACCCTCGACGGCATTTCGGCGGGACGCCTCGAGCTGGTGGCGGGCCGCGGCATCCTGGCGGAGACCTACGAGGCGTTCGGCCAGGCCCCGGAGGAGAGCCGGGAGCGCTTCCGGGAGAACCTCGAGCTCCTGCTACGGCTGTGGCGGGAGGAAGAGGTGACCTGGAGCGGTCAGTTCCGCGCTCCCCTCGAGAAGGTGGCCCTCCAGCCCCGCGCCGTGCAGCGGCCCCATCCCCCGATCTGGGTGGCGGGCGGGAGCTCGGAGCTCTCGGTGGATCTGGCCGCGGAGCTCGGACTTCCCCTCATGCTGCCGAGCGTGCTGAGCGCCCCCGAGTCCTTCGCCCCGCTGGTGGAGCGCTACCGGGAGCGCTGGTCGGCAGCGGGTCATCCGGGCTCGGCGCGCGTAGGCGCCGTCAGCCACGTGCACGTGCGCGCCTCGGGCGAGGAGGCGCGACGCTTCTGGGAGCCCTACTACCGCAGCTACGTCGAGTTTCTGCAGCGGCTCTGGGTGCGCACCGACCTCGTCGGACACGAGGTGCGCGTGACCTTCGACTACGAGCGGCTGCTGCGGGGTCCCGCGATCTGCGGCGGCCCCGGGGAGGTGGCCGACCGTCTCGCAGCCATCCGCGAGCGCCTGGGTCTCGACGTCCACCTCGCCATGTTCGACCTCGGAGGCCTGCCCCGCGCGGAGCTCTTCCGCACCCTCGAGGTCTACGCGCGGGAGGTGCTTCCCGTTCTGCGCGACGCGTGAGTCAGAGCCGCCCACACGCCACCCGTCGGTGCAGCCGTTCGTAACCGAGGGTCGCCACGAGACAGAGGACGGTGCTCACCAGGAAGGTCTGCGCTCCGAGGCCAGGC
>JBDLIK010000839.1:0-1961 GCA_039714895.1 Myxococcota bacterium
TCCAGGGTGCCCCGGCTCGCCCCCTCAGTTCGGCCAGTAGATGTACTCGTCGTCCGGCGCGTCGGGCTCGAGGATCGTCTTGTCGACGTTCACGGGCGCCTCGATGAGCGAGGGCCAGGCGGGCTCGGACTGCTCGGCGTTGTGCGCCGCCAGCGCCCGCCGCAGGGCCGCCACCCGCTCGGGCTCGCGCTCCGCCAGATTGTCCTGCTCGGTGGGATCGCGGTTCAAGTCGAACAGCCAGGTCGTGCCGGGCCGTTCGGTCACCTGAAGCTTCCAGCCTTCCGAGAGTGCCACCTGGTAGTGCCCCGTGCGCCAGAAGAGCGCGTCATGAGGCGCGCCGTTCCCCTCTCCCAGGGCGAAGGGCACGAGATCGACCCCGTCGATGCTGCGGTCCTCGGGCAGGGGAACGCCTGCCGCGGCGGCCGCCGTCGCGAAGATGTCGAAGTGATGGACGGGGGCGTGCAGGGTCTCTCCCCCCGCGAGACGGGCGGGCCACTTCAAGAAGTAGGGCACGTGGATCCCACCCTCGAAGAAGCTGATCTTCCAGCCCCGATAGGGCCGGTTCACGTCGGGCAGCCCGATGTAGTGCGCGCCTCCATTGTCCGAGGTGAAGAAGACGAGCGTGTTCTCTTCGAGGCCGTGGCTCCGGAGCGCCTCGAGCACCCGTCCCACGCCGCGGTCGAGTGCTCGGATCATCGCTGCATACACGCGCAGGCGATGATCCTCGATGTGGGCGAGCGCCTCGTAGTCCTCACGGGTTGCCTGGAGTGGCGTGTGGGGCGCCCAATGCGCCAGGTACAGGAAGAACGGACGGTCCTGGTTGGCTTCGATCACCCGGATGGCCTCATCCGTGTAGTAGTCGGTCAGATAGCCGGCCGGCTCGAACGCATCGCCTCCGTTGAAGGACGCTGCAAACTCCAGCGCCTGCCACAGGAATCGATCGATGGGATCGAAGTCCTGCTTGGAGTTGACGGCGTCGGGGTCATCCTCCGGCAGGTAGAGACCGCTGGCCATGAGCAGGCTCTCGTCGAAGCCCTGCTCGTGGGGAGCCATTCCCTCGGTCCGGCCCAGGTGCCACTTGCCGATGTGGACCGTGTGGTAGTCCGCCTGCTTCAGGAGCTCGGCCAGGGAGATCTCCGACGCCGGCATCCCCATCTGCTGGAACGGAACGGCCTCGCGCTCCCCGGTGTAGGTGATGGGGCTCCGCAGGCGCCCCGGCCTGCGCCCTGCCAGGTGCGCGACGATGGGCGTCATGGCCGGCGGGGTCGGCGTGAACTCGAAGCCGAAGCGGGTGCCGTAGCGTCCGGACATGATCGCCGCGCGAGAGGGAGCGCAGGTACCGTTGGCCGCATATCCCCAGCTGAAGTTCACGCCGTCCCGAGCGATGGAGTCGATGTTGGGGGTCGGGACGCTTCCCCCCGCCACGCCCCCACCCGCGAAGGTGAGGTCGTTCCAGCCCAGGTCGTCGGCCAGGATGAGGACGATGTTCGGGGGCCGCTCGCTCGCCTCCCGACCGGCCGGATCGGGGCCGCGATCCCAGGTGATCGGCTGGTTCGGTCCCACCTCCAGCCGGCGGTCGGCAGCGAGGCCGACCAGGGTGAGGAGGATCTCTTCCTGGTAGACCCACGCGATCCCGGCCAGGAGCGCGAGCGCGCCAAGGGCCAGAAGTCCCCAGCGGACCATGGGCGGCTCAGGCGGCTCGCACCGGCAGCGCGCTCAGTCCTCGCAGCAGCGGGTTGGGCCGGTAGTGCAGATCTTCTGCCCCGAGCTCGAGCTTCCTGGTGCGCCTCAGCAGCGCCTGGAACACGGCCCGACCCTCGAGGCGAGCCAGGGAGGCCCCCAGGCAGAAGTGCGTTCCGAAGCCGAAGGAGAGGTGGCGGATGGGATCGCGCGCGACGTCGAAGCGGTCGGGATCGGGATGGACCTCGGGGTCGCGGTTGGCGGCCCCGAGGCTCGTGATC
>JBDLIK010000840.1:0-1961 GCA_039714895.1 Myxococcota bacterium
AAACGCGCGCTTCCGTGGATCTGCTCCAGGAGCCGCAGGGTCTCGGAGACGGGCTGGATGCCCCGGGCTCCGATCAGCCCCCGCGCCTGGGTGGCGAAAGAGGCGAACGCCACGCAGCTGACGACGCCCAGGAGGCGCAGGAACAGCCAGCGCGCCAGGCGATGGCTCGAGCGCGCGCCGGAGGCCGCGGGCTTCAGGTCGCCGATCCCCTCCGGCTCGCCGGCGCAGACCATGGGGGCGAGTCTACCGGGCCACGGGTCCGCTGCGACGGGACGCCACGGTCCCGCCTCTGGCTGGTACGCTGGTCGAGGTCCGCTTCGAGGAGGGTTCGGTGGCGTCAGTCGTGGGATGGCCGGCGGGCGATGCGCAAGAGGTGAAGCGTTTCGACGTCGAGACCGACGTCCTGGTGGTCGGCCTCGGTGCGGCCGGGGCCGCGGCCGCCATCGGGGCACGGCGCGCGGGTGCGAGGGTCTTGGTGCTGGAGCGGGCGGGAGGCGGGGGCGGAACCTCGGCGCTCTCCGGCGGCGTGCTGTATCTCGGCGGTGGAACGCCGATCCAGAAGCAGTGCGGCTTCGACGACTCGCCCGAGGCGATGTTCCGCTACCTGATGGCCTCCTGTGGGCCGCGGCCCGACGAGGCGAAGGTCCGACTCTATTGCGAAGGCAGCGTCGAGCACTACCACTGGTTGGTTGGCCTCGGCGTCCCCTTCAAGCCCGTCTTCTACCCCCACTACAGCGGGGAGCCGCCCACCGAGGACGGGCTGGTGTTCTCCGGGAGCGAAGAGGCGTGGCCGTTCCGCGACGTCGCCCGGCCGGCGCCGCGAGGTCACGTGCCCAGGATCCCGGGCCAGGCGGGCGGATTGCTGATGCAGAAGCTGATCGGTGCGGTGGAGGCCCTGGGAGCCGAGGTGCAGGTCGGCGCCCGCTGCGAAGCGCTGCTGCGCGATCCGAACGGGGCCATCGTGGGCGCGCTGCATCGCGTCGACGGGCGACCCTGCTCGGTCCGCGCACGCCGCGGTGTGGTCCTCGCGACGGGCGGCTTCATCAACCACCGGGAGATGGTGGAGACCTGGGCGCCTCTCCTGCGCCAGTGCCGCTACCGGGTGGGGGGCGAGGGCGACGACGGCAGTGGCATCCGTCTGGGGATGGCGGCCGGGGCGGCCACGCTGAACATGGAGCAGGGCTCCATCTCCCTGCCCATTCATCCCCCGAAACGGACGTCCGCGGGCGTCTTGATCAATGCCCAGGGGCAGCGCTTCATCAACGAGGACGTCTACTACGGGCGCCTGGGCGAGTCGGTGGTGACCCATCAGGACGGGGTGGCGTTCCTGGTGATGGACGACGCCAGCTTCGTCCGCCCCGAGGTGTCTCGTGACCTCGTCGGCGTAGCGGATCGCGTGGAGGACCTCGAGGAGGCGCTCGGACTGCCTCCCCGGAGCCTGGTGACCACCCTCGAGCTCTACAACCACCACGCCGCTCGCGGCGAGGATCCCGTGTTCCACAAGCGCAGCGAGTATCTGAAGCCGCTCACGTCCCCTCCCTTCGGCGCCTTCGACTGTCGCACGGAGAGCTCCCTCTACGCGGTGTTCACGCTGGGCGGTCTGCGCACGGACGCGGACGGTGCGGTCCTCGATGGGGATGGGCGCCGGCTTCCGGGCCTCTACGCCGCGGGCCGCTGCAGCGCCGGGCTGGCCGCTCCGGGCTACAGCAGCGGGCTCTCCCTGGGAGACGGCACCTTCTTCGGGCGCCGCGCCGGCGCCGCCGCCGCTAGTTGTGGGTCCGCCTGCGGGCAGAGCCCGCAGGCACCAGGTGCTCGCGGGGAGAGGGCGGGGCCGATGTTCGCTCACGTCACCCCCCGTGACGGCTGCGGAGGCTAGCGGATCGGCCTGCCGGCCTCACCCGACCTCGACCCGGGTGGGAGGACGCACGAAGGCGTCGAGCTCTCGCGCCTTCCCTTCGATC
>JBDLIK010000841.1:0-1957 GCA_039714895.1 Myxococcota bacterium
CCCGCAGCATCGCCGCCTGCCTGCGGACCGTCTTCCACCCGAAGCTCGTGCTCGGCTTCGATGCGATGCTCGTGATCGGTCCGGAGCACGCGCGCATCTTCCAGGAGGCCGGCTGGGATCGCGCGCGGCTCCTCGCACGCCTCTCCGAGCTGCTGATGATCCCCGGCGCCGAGCTCGCGCGCGACGCCGACGGCATTGCGGAGGGCCTGCCGCTGCCGCCTGCAGCGCGGGAGCAGCGCCTCCCGAAGTTCCGCCCGGGCGGGCTGCTGATCGTGCACGCGGGCGGGCCGGCGGGGCTCTTCTCCGCCGTGATCGGAGGCTGGGTGAGTGGCGGCACGGGCAGCCAGCCCGTGCTGTGGGAGATCGGAGCGTGAGCGGACCGGCACTCGTGATCCTGATCGTCGGTCTCGTGCTGAGCGCGTGTGGTCCGAGCCCGGAAGTCGAGAGCGCCGGGCGCGACACCTTCCTGCGCCACTGCGCCTCCTGCCACGGTGAAGGCGGGAGGGGGGACGGACCCCTGGCGGCCTCGCTCACCACGCCGCCCGCCGACCTCACGCGGATCGCCGCGCGCAACGAGGGGCGCTTCGACGAGCGGGCCCTGATGCGCGTGGTCGACGGCCGCCGCGAGGTGGCGGCCCACGGCGATCGCGACATGCCCGTGTGGGGAGCGGTCTTCGAAGAGGAGGGCCGCGACGAGCCGTACCCGGCCTACCAGTCGCTGCTCAAGAGCCGCTTCCTCGTCGACTACCTGCGGACGATCCAGGTCGAGTAGCCCGGGGCCAGCCTGGCATCCAACGATCCGCAGGGCGCCCCGTCAGGAAGTGCGCCCCCTCAGCTCGGGCTCGAAGACCACCTCGAGCTTGAGACCGTCGGGGTCGGAAAAGAAGACGGCGTAGTAGCCCGGCGTGTACTCGTAGTCGGCGGGTGGATCGAGAACGCGCGCCCCGATTTCGAGGAGGAAGTCGTGGAATGCGTCGACGTCTTGCCGGCCGTCCGCGTGGAAGGCTAGATGATGAAGGCCCGGCGCATAGCGGTCGTGTGGCTTGCCCCGGCTCCCAGGCCGCGCGGCCTGAAGGGCGATGGTGAAGGATCCGCCGTCCGCGTCGGAGATCGCCCAGCAGGGTGCCCCCGCACCGGCCTCGGCGAGCTGCCGGTAGCCCAGCCGACCGAGGACCTGGTCGTAGAACTCGACCGATGTTGCCAGCTCGGCCACCGTGAGATCGACGTGGCTCGGCGCCCCCCGGATCACATCAGTCTCCGTCACGCTGCCCAACGCACCGGCTCTCGGCTGCGAGCACCGCTGACCGATGACGGTAGGCCCACGGGGCCCCGTCGCCAGCTCTCGTCAGCTGCCGTGCCGCGTCAGGCGGTGTGCTTGGCGGCTTGGCGGCGCCCCTGGCGCCGGATGCTGGGGAGCCACCGCGGCGTGTTTCGGCAGTACTCCGCGTAGGTCTCGCCGAAACGCTTCCGTAGCTCCGGCTCCTCGATGTGGACCACCATGAAGTGAGCCGCAGCGGTGATCGCTAGCGCGTAGAGCGCGACACCCAGGCTGCCGACGTACAGCGCGATGGCCCAGATCACAAGGAGCTCCGCACTCATGATCGGATTCCGCGCAAGGCGAAACAGGCCCCCGGTGACGAGGTGGCGCGGGGCATCCGCAGGAAGTGGTGTACCTCGTCCGTGACGGCTGAAGCTGTGCAGGCACGCGACCCAGCCGGCGACACCCACGCCCGCCAGAGCGCCCGCTAGCCAGGTCCGAGTGAGCGGGGGAAGAGGAAGCTGCGGAGGTAGAAGCTGGTGAGCCAGCCAGGGTAGCGAGACCATGAAGATGCAGGAGAAGAGCACCGCATTGAGCAGGGACTTCGCCCAGAGGGCCGCAGTGCTACGGGTCGTACTCGGTCGAATCGCGCGCTGTAGAGTCGCTTTCAGCGCCATGATGCACCAATGCGCCGCCTGA
>JBDLIK010000842.1:0-1950 GCA_039714895.1 Myxococcota bacterium
GAGTCGATGCTGTGGCGGCTGGCGGTGATTAGGCCGTGATTCTGGTGGATGGCGGCCTTCACGCCCTTGAAGGCCTTGGCCACCTTGGGACCAGCCTCGTCTTCCACGGCGACCTGGCCTGCCTCCTCGGTGATCACCACATGATCCTCGAAGAAGGCGCAGGCCTCCTGGCTGATGGGCAGGATCGGGCGAACCTCCGCAGAGAAGGGGGTCCCCCAACCCGTGTGGACGTGCACCGCGCTCACGGCCTCCGGACGCGCCATCAGGATGGGATGATGGATGTAGTAGGCCGCCGTGTTGACGGCGCCCTCGCCCTCGGCCAGCTCCCCGTCAGGACCCACGAGCACCAGGTCCGACACCAGCGCCCGGTGGTAGGAGACGCCCCAACGCAGCATCCAGAAGCAGTCGGTGCGCTCCGGGTCGCGGGCGCTGATGTGACCGTCGCCGAGGTCGCCCCAACGCTGGGCCGCGAGGAGCCGATAGCCCAGCGCCACGCAGCGCCTGCGGTGGGCACGAATGTCGTCCACGGAGCCTGTTTCACTCGGGTGGACCGGACGGCCATCCGATCGGAGCATGGCTTTCCTCCCCGCGGAACTGTAGTCCAAGACGGGTTCCTTCGGCGCAATCTGGCCAGGTCTGGCACGCACCAGAACGGCCTCGCCCCGCCGGCCTCTGCGCGGGTAGAATGGCCGCTGGAGGAGGCCACCATGGGCAAGCTGGCTGGCAAGGTGGCGATCGTGACCGGGGCCAGCCGCGGCATCGGTCAGGCGATCGCGAGGCTCTTCGCCGCGGAAGGCGCGCGCGTGGCCTGCGTGGCGCGAACGCTGGAGGAGGGCGACCACAAGCTCTTCGAGGGTTCCCTGCGACGCAGCGTGGACGAGATTCGCGAGTCGGGCGGCGAGGCCATCGCCGTCCCCTGCGACGTCTCGGAGTGGGAGCACTGCCAGGCGGTGGTGAGCGCCGTCCGCCAGCAGCTCGGCCCCATCGACGTGCTCGTCAACAACGCGGCGCTCACCTATTTCGTTCCCATCGCGGACTACCCGGTGAACCGCTGGCTGCGATCGTTCGCCGTGAACGTCCACGCGCCCTTCTACCTCGCCAAGCTCGCCCTGGAAGACATGCTGCCGCGCCGGAGTGGCGCGATCGTGAACATCTCGAGCGGCGCCGCCATCGGTCCGGGTCGTGGGCCCTACTCCGAGGCCGTCCAGCGCGCCCGGGGCAGCACCCTCTACGGCGCCGAGAAGGCAGCGCTGGAGCGCTTCACCCAGGGCCTGGCGGCCGAGGTCTTCGAGCAGGGGATCTCCGTCACCTGCGTGAGTCCGTCCCAGGTGGTGGCGACCCCGGGCACGGTGCATCATCGCCTGGTGCGCGGCATGGACGACCCGCGCGGCGAGCCGCCCGAGTACATGGCCCGGGCCGCGCTGCTCCTCGCCACCGAGCCCTGCGAGACCCTCTCGGGGCGCGTCACCTACAGTCAGGAGATCCTGAAGGAGCACGGCTGGATCCCGGAGGCCAAGGGGATCGGCCTCGAGCGACAGGGATCGGGGTACTCGCAGATCTGACGCGCTAGAGCGCTTCCAGGATCGCCTCGGCGCTGCTCACCTCGAACTTCATCGGCTTCTCCACGGCCACGTGCCTGACGACGCCGTCCTCGACGATCGCCGCGTAGCGCTGGGAGCGGATGCCAAAGCCGATGCCCGAGCCGTCGAAGTCGAGCCCCAAGGCCTTCGCGAAGTCGCCGTTGCCGTCGGCCAGCAGGGTCACCGCGTCGCCCACGCCTGCGTCCTTGCCCCAGGCGCCCATCACGAAGGCGTCGTTCACCGACACGCAGACGATGCTGTCGACGCCTCGGGCCTTGATCTCAGCCGCCTTGGTGACGAAGCCCGGCAGATGCTGCTTCGAGCAGGTCGGGGTGAATGCGCCCGGTACGGCGAAGATCACCACCTTCTT
>JBDLIK010000843.1:0-1944 GCA_039714895.1 Myxococcota bacterium
CTGCGCCGGCTCAAGGTTCCCGCCGCCCGAGAGGCCTTCGCGGCGGAGGAGGCCGCGCGCCTGGTGGATGCGGAGCGCGTGCGGGAGCTCGCCGTCTCCCGCGTGGAGCAGTCGGGGATCGTCTTCGTCGACGAGATCGACAAGGTGGTGGCCGGACAGGCCGGCCGCCACGGACCCGACGTCTCCCGGGAGGGCGTGCAGCGGGATCTGCTTCCCATCGTGGAGGGCTCCACCGTCCAGACGAAGCACGGACCGGTGCGCACGGACCACATCCTCTTCGTGGCGGCAGGTGCTTTCCACGCCGCCAAGCCGTCGGACCTGATTCCGGAGCTCCAGGGCCGCTTTCCAATTCGCGTCGAGCTATCCAGCCTCCGCCGGGAGGACCTCGTCAAGATCCTCACCGAACCGCGCAACTCGCTGGTGCTGCAGTACCAGGCTCTGCTGCTCACCGAGGGGGTCGAGCTCGCGTTCGAGCCCGACGGGGTCGAGGCCATTGCGGAGATCGCTGCCCGGGTGAACGAGCGCACCGACGACATCGGTGCCCGCCGCCTGCATACCGTCCTCGAGCGGTTGCTGGACGAGCTCTCCTTCGACGCGCCGGACCTCTCGGGTCGGCAGGTGCGGGTGGATGGGGCCTTCGTGCGGCAGAAGCTCGAGAACCTGGTCAAGGACGAGGATCTGTCGCGCTTCATCCTATGAGCGGGGCCGGAGGTGAGGAGGACGCCATGGGCGAGGGGGAAGCACGCGTCCTGGTCGTGGACGACGAACGGTTCTTCCGGGAGGCGATTCGCGACACACTCGGGGCCGCGGGACACGCCTGCCTGCTTGCCGAGAACGGGAGCGAGGGGCTGGAGAAGGCCTCCCGGCCCGGTCTCGGCGTCGCGATCCTCGACATCCAGATGCCGGGCCTGAACGGCATCGAGGTGCTGCGTCGGCTGCGGGCCTCCCATCCTCTGCTTCGCGTGATCATCCTCTCTTCGCAGACCGATCAGGAGGTGGTGCTCGAGGCCCTCCGGCTGGGCGCCTCGGACTACCTCGCCAAGCCGTTGCACGAGGAGGAGCTCGTGCTGGCCGTCGAGCGCGCCCTCGAGACCCACGCCGTCTCCGTGCGCTGGCGGCAGACGCGCGAGCGGCTGGAGGCGCTCCCGGCGAAGCTCGCGGAGCTGCGCGCCGTCGCCGCAGCGACGGAGCCGGATCGCCGGAGCCAGGTGCTGCGGGACCGGGCTGCGGTGGCGGCCGCCGAGCTCCTGGATGCGGCTCGCACCTCCGTGATGCTCCTCGACAGGGGCGAGAACGTGCTGCGGGTTGCGGCGGCGGTGGGGGCCCACGTGCCGGTCTCGGAGATGGATCCCGTGCCCCTGGGCGAGGGGGCCTCTGGCGCCGCCTTCCAGCGGGGGGAGCCTCTGCTGGTCCGCGACGCCGTGTCCGGGGGTCGCTACGAATCCACCAGCTACGCGCTCACGCCCATCGGCGACGGTGACGAGCGCCTCGGGCTGCTGTGTGCCACCGAGCCCGTCGCCGGTGGGTTCGGGGAGGAGGAGCTGGCCCTGCTACGGGTGCTCGCCCAGGAGGTCTCCTCCCTGCTCGCTGCCTCGGACAAGCCAGCTCTGTCCGAGCTCGACCTCGCTGAGGACGAGCTGCTCGCGCCCCCGGAGATCATCGACTCCGGGCAGCCCCTCGCCGACGACGTCGACGTGGAGCTGGCCCGAGCGATCTGCGCGGCCACCACCTCAGAGGTCGCGCCCGAGCGCATCCTCTCTGCAGCCCTCTCGGCGGCGAGCGTGGCGCTGGGTGAGGCCCCTGTGGCACTGCACCTCGTCGATCCGGAGACCGGCGAGCTCCGGGTGGAAGCGCAGCAGGAGGCCCTGCGCCCGGACCGGCCGACCCTCCCGCCGGGCCGGGGGCTCACAGGGACGGTGCTGGAGACCCGCTGCCCCATCACCG
>JBDLIK010000844.1:0-1942 GCA_039714895.1 Myxococcota bacterium
TGGGCCAGGAACCTGCCGTACCCATCGCAGATCCTCTACTTCCCGCAGAACGCCAACTCCGCCTTCGCGCCCACCTACCTGCGGGAGGAGTACGCCCGTGTGCTCAGGGACATCGAGCAGGTCACGGGGCGGAAGGTCGGCGACGACGAGCTCAGGCACTCGGTCGAGGTGTTCAACGAGAACCGGAGGCTCCTCCGCGAGATCTACGAGATCAAGCAGGAGACGCCCTGGTTGCTCGCCGCCGACGAGGCGTACGTGCTGGTCGCGCTCGCCGGGCTGATCTCCCGCGAGGAGCACAACGAGCTTCTCGCTTCCTTGATCCCGCGCATCCGGGAGAGGGACGCCCAGCCGCAGGATAAGATGCGTGTGGTCTTCGAGGGTGGGTTCTGCGAGCAGCCGCCGATCGACCTGCTCAGGTCGATCGCACAGTTCTGCTACGTGGTCGACGACGATCTGCTCATAGGTCTCAGGTGGATCCTGGAGGACGTTGCGGTCGACGGGGACCCGCTGCAGGCGCTCGCGGACGCGTACCTGAACAGCTCCTCCTACAGCCCGGTGCAGCACGATCTGAACAAGCCGAAGGAGAAGATGCTCCTCCGGCGAATCCGGGAGTCGGGCGCGGAGGCCGCGATCGTGTCGGCGGCCAAGATGTGCGAGCCCGGACTGGACGAGCAGGTCGCGTACTCGGAGGCGCTGGACGAGGAGGAAATTCCGTACTTCGTCACCGAGTTCGAGGAGACGATGGCCCGCTACGACCACCTGAAGATCCAGCTCGAGACCTTCGTCGAGAATATCCTGTTCGAGTGAGGCGAGGGTGGAGGTGGGCCGATAGCGAGACGACCATCGGAGCGCAGCGACACTATGGGAGCGAAGCGACAACATCGGAGTGAGGTGAGAAGATGATGCAGGCGACCGAGGACCTCATCGGACGAGGGCAGGAAGACGGCAAGCGGCTCTTCAAGGAGTGGTTCGCCGGCCTCACGAGCGCCGCGGATGCCGGCGAGAAGGGGGCGTATGTCTTCGTGATGGGAAGCCTCGTCGAGCTGCTGCGGACGTTCGATCTCCCGATCGTCTTTCCCGAGATCAACTCGCTGCAGACGGCCGTTCGGAAGATTTCGGACGAGTACCTCAACCTCGCCGAAGATCACGGCTTCTCGCCCGACGTCTGCGGCTACGTCAAGGCGGATTACGCGCTGCAGCTCAAGCGCGGGGAGCACCCGATGGGGACCGTTCCGCCGCCCGGGATCGCCGTCTACACGAACGCCTGCAACACGTACATCAAGTGGGCGGAGATCTGGGAGCGCATGTACGACGTCCCGATCTTCACCCTGGACGTGCCCGGCTCCCGGAGCGCCCCCGGCGTAAAGCTCAGCGGGACGAACCATGAGGCCGATCGGAAATACGTCGAGTACCAGCTGCGGGAGCTGATCGAGCTTCTGGAGAAGGTGACCGGAAAGCCGTTCGACATCGATCGCCTTCGCGAGGTGCTGAGCGTCACGAACGACATGGGCCGCAGCTGGCGACGGCTGCTGGAGATCAACAAGGGCACGCCCGCCGTCTACGACTCGATGATGGAGGGGACGATCTTCCTCGGCGTCGTGAACGCCCTCCGTGGGACGCCCGAGGGGGCGAAGTACTTCGCCGACCTCGTGGAGGAGATGGAGTACAAGCTGGAGCAGGGCATCAGCCCGCACGGGGAGGAGCCCGAGAAACACCGGCTCATCTTCGTCGGCGTCCCCTGCTATCCCATCTTCCGTCGCTTCTACCACCTCTTCTCGGATTGGGGCGGCACCTTCGTTGGCTCGACCTACCTGTGGTTCGCCTCGGGCGGGTTCAATCTGGACTTCGAGTACGACCTCGACCGGCCTCTGGAGAGCCTCGCCGAGGGGCTAATGCTCGGCGTCCGGAGCGCCGTCGACAGCATGCTGTTCCAGGACCGTGC
>JBDLIK010000845.1:0-1940 GCA_039714895.1 Myxococcota bacterium
GAGGCCCAGGGAGCGGAAGACCTGGAGATCGAGCTGCAAGCCCGCTCCGCCGGTCGGATCGGAGCCAGCCACGCAGAGAGCCACCCGCATCTCGGGATGATACCCGGCGGCCCTGCCCGGATGCCCGCGGCTGCGGGCTATGCTGGTCGTCGATGCGCCGCCGCCGCTTCCTCTGGGCACCGCTCCTCTGGCAGCTCCTGCTGACTCCCCACGCCGGGGCAGAGAGTGTGGTGCCTTCGCAGACCTGGTTCGTCCAGCGCGTCAGCACCGGGGAAGCACCCCTTCGGGTCGAGTATCTCTGGTCCAAGGGGGGCCGCCTGCGAGCCGAGACGGTCGTGGCCGGGCGTCCCATTCTCACGCTGGTCGCTGGCGAGTTCTACTACGTGATCGACACGTTGGCGGGGAAGGGCGTGGCGATCCGGCGGCACGCCCGGGCCATCAGCGCGGAAGCCGCCGGCGAGCGTCCCTTCGCGAACGAAGGCCGGTCCATGCTCGCGGAGGGCGCGGAGAGGATCGGAAGCGGAAGCCAACCCGGACGCCCGTGCGATGTCTACCGCCTGACCAATCGCCGCGGCCGCCGCGAAATCTGCCTCACGCGGGACGAGTTCCAGCTACCCGTGCGCTCGACCGAGTTCGATCGCGCCAGCGGCCGCAGCGTGGAGACCCGTTATCTCGACTGGGCGCGAGGCTTTCCGGCGCCCGATGTCTTCTTCGAGCCGGACCCCCGGGTCGAACTCGAGCGGGTCGAATACGACGCGTACCTCGATCGCTCGCGTCGCGACACGGTGGGGCCCGCTCCGGTCCTCTACCGCGTGCTCCTCCACGGCCCATAACCGCCGAGCGAAGCGGCGCATGCCGCGGCTGACGTTGGAGCACGATCGCGATGGCTGCGGGCGCAGCCCGCAGCCCGTTATTCGCTCACCCAGCTGATGTTGGTGTCCGCGATGGGGGGCGTTCGTTCGGCGAGCACTGCGAGTCGGCGCGCAACCACGCCGGCAATCGCGCGGAAGGCCTCCGCGGCGGGCGAGTCGGGAGCGTGCACCAGGATGGGGCGACCCTTGTCGCCTCCCTCGACCACCCGGGGGTCGAGGGGCAGTTCGCCCAGGAACTCGACCCCGAGCTCCTCGGCGACGCGCCGACCTCCTCCCTCGCCGAAGACGTAGTAGCGCCGGTCGGGAAGGTCCGGGGGGACGAAGTAGGACATGTTCTCGAGGATGCCGAGAACCGGGACGTTGACCTTCTCGAACATCTTGAGGCCCTTGCGCGCATCGATCAGCGAGAGGTCGTTGGCGGTCGTCACGATGATCGCCCCGGACAGCGGTGCCTGCTGGGTCAGCGTGAGCGCCGCGTCCCCGGTGCCCGGCGGGAGGTCGATGACGAGATAGTCGAGCTCTCCCCAGTCGACATCCTTCAGGAACTGTCCGATCAGACCGTGCACCATCGGGCCGCGCCAGATCACGGGGGAGTCGTCCGTGAGGAAGAAGCCCATGGACATCAGCTTGAGGCCGAAGCCCTCGTTGGGCACGATGCGTTGCCCCGCCGCCTCCGGCCGCGCGTGGACGCCCGTGAGCAGAGGCAGCGACGGCCCGTAGACGTCCGCATCGAGGACTCCCACCCGAGCCCGGCTCTCGGCGAGGCCGAGTGCCAGGTTGATGGCCGTGGTGCTCTTGCCCACACCGCCCTTGCCCGACGCCACGGCGATCACGTTGCGCACGCCGGGAAGGATCTCGGCCTCTCCGCCCACGGCCCGGCCCCGGGTGTTGGCCGTCATCGTCACCGACACCGTCGTGACGCCCGGCAGCGCACCCACGCGCTCCCGGGCGGCGCGCTCGAACTCCGCCTTCACGGGGCAGGCCGGCGTGGTGAGCTCGATGTCGAAGCAGACGCGGCTGCCGTCGATCGCCAGGTTCTTCACGAAGCCGAGGTCGACGATGCTGCGG
>JBDLIK010000846.1:0-1936 GCA_039714895.1 Myxococcota bacterium
TCGAGCTCGTCGACCATTCCCTGCAGCCCCTGGTTCCGGAGCTTGCGTCGCAGGGCACCCTGGGGATCCACCAGCCTTCGCAGACCGAGCACCCGGGAACGCCTGCGCAGGCGCCGACGCAGGTGTGCACTCTCCGGAAGAGGGAGCCCGAGCGCCCGGAGCATCCGGATGCGCCCGACCCCATCCCAGTAGAGGCTCTGCCCCACGTGCTCGGCCGTCGTGCGTTCCGGCTGGACCGGATGGTTCACCACTGCCTCCGGCTCGTAGAGGATGCGGAAGCCGTCGAGCAGGAGACGAAAGGCGAGTTCGGGGCCCTCCCGGCTGGGCAGAGCCGCCTCCGGGGCGAGCCCGAGGTTCTCGCGATAGCTGTAGACGGAGGCCCTGGGTGTCCATCTTCAGGAAGACCCGGGGCTCCCGCATCTCCTCGAGGAGCGGCGGAAGGAACGCGTCCAGACGCAGGATCTCGACCTCGATCTCCTCCTCGGCAACGATCCGCTGTCCGAACGCATCGAGCGCCAGGGTGCTGGCTTCCCGAAACGACGCCAGGCTCGAGAAGCGAGGGACCCGGATCGTGCGTCGCTCGCGCTCGGCGCCGAGTGCCAGCCGATGGCACGTCCAATCGGGATCGTCCGCTGCTGTCTTGCGCAGCTGCTCGAAGATCGACGGGACAGGCTCGAAGGAGTGGATGGGCCCCACATACCCGGCCCGGCGCAGCAGCCGGCCGTACTGACCGGTGTTGGCACCGACGTCGAGGACCAGGTTGACGCGGACGCGCTTGAACACATCCGCCAGGTGGACGGCGAGCGCCGCCTCGCCGCTCTCCCCTCCCAGCGCGGCGCGCCACCGCCGGAGGTCTCTCCGCCAGCCCATCGAGTGTTGAGTATGAAGGACGCGACGCGACCTGCCAACCACGGGGTCCCCCAACCCTGGAGCAATTGCCGGCTTCCTTCCTCTCGTCTAAGGTCGCCTGCGCTCGCCGTGGCCAGCGGAAAGCGCACGGGGAGGGGGCGCTCTGCACCGCGATGAGCCGATGGCCCCGCCGCTGTGCGCGGCAGGATGCAGCGGATGGACGTAGGCCTCGACATCACGTCTGTCCTGCGGCCGGAGGGCACGAGTCGCTCCCGCTATGCCGTCGGGTTGATGACGACGCCTCCTACCTGGTGCCCTGCGACGTCCACCTCCCCGGGCGGAGCCGCTTTCTGGGCCAGGTTCCCGCCGTCGACCTCCCGGCGCTCTACCGGGGTGCCCGCGCCTTCGCCCTGGCCTCCCTCTACGAGGAGCGAGCCTCGAGACGGTGATCGGCGATGAGGAAGGCCGACGGAAGCTACGGCGTGCGGGCCTCGAGCGCGTTCGCCAGTACGCCTGGCCTCGGATCGCGGAGGGGACGTTCCGCTCGTATCGAGCTCTGGCGACGTTGGGCAAGCGCTGAGGCGAGCGGGAGACGCACACCGACTACAGTGGGGGCGGCCGCCGCTCGGGCGGGCCCAGCATCCCAGAGGAGGCGCCGTGAAGGTTCCGCTGACGATCCGTGACCACCTCGACCGGGCGCTCGACGTCTACCCGGACCGAATCGCGTTCGTCGACGAGCCGGACCAACCGGCGCCGAGCCTGGGCGAGACCCGCTTCCGCCGCCTCGGCGAGCTGGCCGACGCCATGGGAACCGGGCTCGACCGGCTCGGGGTTCCCATGGGCGGGCGGGTGGCGATGGTCTCGCACAACGCGTCGAGGCTCCTCAGCTGCTTCTGGGGGGTCAGCGGCAACGGACGGATCTTCGTCCCCATCAACTTCCGTCTCTCGCGAGACGAGATCGAGTTCATCGTCGGCCACTGCGGGGCCAGCGTGCTCCTTCTCGACCCGGAGCTCACGGAGACCCTCGGCGGGATCCCGTGCAGGCACCGCTTCGTGCTCGGCGAGGAGTCCGACGAGAGGCTTCATG
>JBDLIK010000847.1:0-1935 GCA_039714895.1 Myxococcota bacterium
GGCTCGGGTGTGTTCATCACGAGGTATTGGAACATCGACTCGGCGTCGTCCTCGACGCCCACTGCGCGCTGCACCCGCGTGCCGCCGCCCAGATACAGGTGACCCGCCGCCATGGCGGTGACGCCGCCTCCGCCGCTCGCTCGCTCGAGCACCAGGACGTCGGCTCCTGCCTGGCGAGCCTCGATGGCCGCGCAGACGCCCGCGCAGCCGAGCCCGACGATGACGACGTCCGCTTCGAGGGTCCAGCTCGCGACCTGTCCCGCCTCGAGCACTCCGTACTCGCTCCCGCTCATGGGCTCCTCGTCCGACTGCGACTGGCGCTCATCGCGCCCGCGACAATCCTACCGGCGCAGCGCGATCCACGCGCGCGATTCCGGGATCTCGAGCCCTGCTAGTCCCTCGTATCGACTGATTGCGACAGTGGTGTCATTCTCTGTGCATCCCCCCTAGCCGGTCGGCCCCGTTGGTGGGTCGATCCACGGGGCACCCAGCATGTCGGAGAAGCGATATCGGGTCTATCTGACGGCAGCGGAGCGGTCGGAGCTGGAAGCGTTGATCAAGGTGGGCAATCAGGTGGCTGCGAGGAAGCGGCTGCATGCGCAAGCTCTGCTCAAGACGGACGAGGGAGAGCTCGGGCCATCGTGGACGGACGCCGAGATCTCGGAGGCGTACGACATCGCCACGAGTACCGTGAAGAGCATCCGGCAGCGATTGGTAGAGGAGGGCCTGGAGTCGGCTCTCAACCGCAAGAAGCAGCAGAACCCCTCGCGGCCGCGCAAGCTCGACGGAGCGGCCGAAGCCCGCCTGATCGCCACGGTACAGGGGCCGCCTCCGGAAGGGCGTTCCCGGTGGACGCTGCGGCTGCTTTCGGACCAGATCGTGGAACTGGGCATCAGCGACGAGCCGGTGTCGCACTCGGCCATCGGTCGCGCGCTAAAAAAAACGCCCTGAAGCCGCACCGAAACAAGTATTGGGTCATCCCACCCGACCAGAACGGGGAGTTCGTGGCTGCGATGGAAGACGTCCTCGAGGTCTACCACCGCGTGTACGACGAGAAGTTTCCCGTGATCTGCATGGATGAGACGAGCAAGCAGCTCGTTGCGGAGACGCGGGTTCCGATCCCGCTCGCTGCAGGCCGTCCTGCGCGCTTGGACTATGAGTACCAGCGCAACGGGGTCGCCAACATCTTCCTGTTCAGCGAGCCGCTCACAGGCTGGCGTTGGGCAAAGGTCACCGACCGACGCACACGCACGGACTGGGCTGTGGGGATCCAGGAGCTGCTCGACGTTCGCTACCCCGACGCCGTGAAGGTGGTGCTCGTGATGGACAACCTCAACACCCACACCATCGGGTCGCTCTACGAGGCGTTCGAGCCCACCGAGGCCCGGCGCCTCGCCGAGCGGCTTGAGATCCACTACACGCCCAAGCATGGGAGCTGGCTCAACATCGCCGAGACCGAGCTGAGCGTCTTGGCGACGCAGTGTCTGGATCGCCGGATCCCCGCGATGGAGGATCTGGAACGCGAAGTCCAGGCCTGGGAAGGCGACCGCAACCAAAGGACGAAGGGCGTCGACTGGCAGTTCACAACCGATGATGCGCGAGTGAAGCTGCGACGGCTCTACCCGCAGCTTCTAGCGTGACGAGGGACTAGAACCCATCTCAAAAACCCCCTTGGTCGAGCTGCACGCCTCTTCGACCCGATCTCCGCGTTGCGAAACCTCGCCGTAGAGGCACTACGCCTTCGATTTCGCGCCTTGATCTCGGGCCTCCAAGCGCAGCGCGGAAGCGGAACCGGATGTCTCTCGGTCGGGGGTTTCTGAGATGGGTTCTAGTCGCGCCCGGGCTCGTCCGGGAAACGGCCCCAGCCCCAGCGCCAGTTCCTACCGCCGTCGTCGTCGGGGCCCATCATCTCCTCGACCACGTCTCGCGACGGCT
>JBDLIK010000848.1:0-1933 GCA_039714895.1 Myxococcota bacterium
TCCAGCAGGGCCTCCTCCTTGTGCTGAAGACCGGCGGGGAGGTCGGAAGGCACCCGGCGAGGGTAAGGAGGAGCCCGGGAGGGGTCAACCGATCCCCCGCGCCCCGGGGGCGGTCCGGGCCGGGGCTTGGCCTATCATCCCCGGGGTGAAGGGGGTTGGGATGAGCAAGCTTCGCGTCGGAATCATCTTCGGGGGTCGATCCGTCGAGCACGAGGTCTCGGTGGCCTCGGCGACCTCGGTGCTGGGTGCGCTGGACCCGGCTCGCTACGAGGTCGCGCTGATCGGGGTGGATCCTGGCGGCCGCTGGCACCTGGCGCCGCCGGGCGCGCTGCCCGAGGGCGCGATGGTCGGGGAGGAGGTCTCCCTCCCGGCGGTGCCCGGTGAGCGACAGCTGATCCGCAGCCGGGGCGGCGAGGCCACGGGCCGGCTGGACGTGGTGATCCCCCTGGTGCACGGCACCGGAGGCGAAGACGGCTCGCTCCAGGGATTCCTCGAGCTGGCGGACGTGCCCTACGTGGGCTCCGGCGTGCTCTCCTCAGCCATGCAGATGGACAAGGACGTCGCCAAGCGGCTGCTCGCGGCGGGAGGCCTCCCGGTGGTGCCGTGGGCCACGGTGCGAACCCCCGAGCTCCTGCAGGATCCCGCGGGTGTGGCGCGCCGGGTTCTCGCGGAGATCGGGCTTCCGCTGTTCGTGAAGCCCGCCAACCTGGGCTCGTCGGTGGGGATCTCCCGCGTCGATCGGGCCGGGGAGCTCGAGGCCGCCCTCGCGGAAGCGGCGCGCTACGACCTGAAGATCCTCGCCGAGCAGGCGGTGGATGCCCGCGAGATCGAGGTGGCCGTCATCGGCACCCACCCGCCCGAGGCCTCGGTGCCGGGCGAGATCGTCCCCAAGAAGGAGTTCTACGACTACGAATCCAAGTACGTCGACGAGGACACGGAGCTCGTGGTACCCGCCCCTCTCCCAGAGGCGCAGACGACGGAGCTGCGGCGCATGGCCGTGCTGGCCTTCGGTCTGCTGGAGGCCGAAGGCCTCGCCCGGGTGGACTTCCTGGTGGACCGCACCAGCGGCACGCCCTGGCTGAGCGAGCTCAACAGCCTGCCGGGGTTCACCGAGGCCTCCATGTTCCCCCGGCTCTGGGAGGCCACGGGGCTCCCCTACCCTGCGCTGCTCGACCGGCTGATCGAGCTCGCGCTCGAGCGCCACCAGCACAAGACCCGACTGGAGCGCACCTACCGGCGAGGCTGAGGGTGACGCAAGCGAGCCGCGCCGGCGGGGGTCTGCTGGCGCTCCTCCTGGTGACGACCTGCTCACCCGGCGACCCGGCCCCGCCCGAGGCGCCGCCGGAGGCGGAGGCTCGCGAGCCCTCCCTCGAGACCCCGGATCTCCTGGACGGCCGCGCCCTGCCGCCGCACGCGAGACCCGAGATCGTGGCGGAGTTCCGGGAGGCGGAGCAGCTCCGCCTCGCTCCGTCCGACGGCCAGGGGACGGCGAACGTCGAGCCGGCGGACGCCGTTCCGGCGGGCAGCTTCGGCGCCTGGCGGATCCGCTTCGTGGCCGGTCCCGAAGGCATCGCCCCCGGCGGCTCCCTGGTCCTGCAGGTGTCGCCGTTCTGGGGCTGGAGCGATCCGCAGCCCTTCGACGATCGCTACCCCGGCTTCACCCGGGTGGAGACGGACGCTCCCGGGACGCGGCTGGTGGCCGACCCCTGCGGACAGAGCTGTCTTCGGGTCGGGGTCGAGGGAGAGCCGCTTCCCGGAGGTGGGGAGATCCTGGTGCACTACGGCGGTGCCGGACCTGCAGAGGCCCGGGTGGACCGCTTCGCCGAAGACGCCGAGGAGTTCTTCCTGCGGGTGGACGGCGATGGGGACGGTGTGGCCGCGCCGGTTCCCGCACCGCCGAGCCTCGACATCCTGGCCGGCGCGGCCCGGGCGA
>JBDLIK010000849.1:0-1929 GCA_039714895.1 Myxococcota bacterium
CAGCTGCAGACAGATCGAGGTGGACGAGCGGGTGCGGGGATCGCGGGCCAGGAAGTCGATCCAGGGGCTGCGCTCCACCCAGGCCGTCACGGCTGCCAGGTTCGCGCGGGAGCGGGCGACCAGCGCATGAAGGCCGCCGATCTCCTCGGCCCAGGCGAGTCCGTCGAGGGCGTCCTCCACGCACAGCATGGAGGGCGTGTTGATGGTGGAGCCGTCGAACAGACCCTCGTCCAGGCGGCCGCCCCGGGTGAGTCGGAAGACCTTCGGCATCGGCCAGGCGGGGGTGTGGCCCTCCAGGCGCTCGGCGGCCCGGGGTGAGAGTGCCAGCATGCCGTGGCCGGCCTCCCCTCCCAGCACCTTCTGCCAGGACCAGGTGGCGACGTCGATGCGATCCCAGGGAATCTCCATGGCGAAGGCGGCCGAGGTGGCGTCGCAGAGGGTGAGACCGGCGCGGTCCTGGGCGATCCAGTCGCCGTCGGGGACACGGACCCCGGAGGTCGTGCCGTTCCAGGGAAACACCACGTCGCGCTCGAAGTCCACGGCCGCGAGGTCCGGAAGCTCGCCGTAGTCTGCGCTCAGCACCCGGGTATCGATCTCCAGCTGGCCGGTCACATCCGATGCCCAGCCCGAGCCGAAGCTCTCCCAGGCGAGCACGTCGACCCCCCGGGGTCCCAGGAACGACCAGAGGGCCATCTCGAAGGCCCCGGTGTCCGAGCCGGGCACGATGCCGACGCGCCAACCCTCGGGCAGCCCGAGCAGGGTACGACTGCGAGCGATGACGGCACGCAAACGATCCCGGGAGACCCGAGTGCGGTGCGAGCGACCCAGCGGTGCTTCGCGCAATCCCTCGAGGCTCCAGCCCGGACGCTTGGCGCACGGGCCCGACGAGAATTCGGGACGCGCCGGCCGCCGGGTGGGCTTGCCGGGAGGCGCAACGGGAGTGCTGGGGGCCATGTGGCCGCGCAGTCTCGGCCTTGTTCCTCGACCCCGCAAGCCGCTCCGCCTGGCGGCGACGCAGTCTCACTCGGAGGGTGACCCAGGACTGACGCGCAGATCATCCTGGACGAAAAGGGTAGCCTAGCTCTCGTACTCGCGGATCCGGTACTGGATCTTGCGCTGGGAGATGCCGAGCATCTGGGCGGCCTTCGCAGTGGATCCTCGGACGGCATCGAGGGTCTTGACGATCGCCTCGCGCTCGATCTCTGCGAGCGTACTCCCGGGGATGCGCGCGCCGCCGGCCTCGCCACGGCGTTCGAGCAGCGGCGCGAGGTCCGTGGGCGGGATCGAGGCACCCGTGGACAGGACCACGGCCCGCTCCACCACGTTCTCGAGTTCACGCACGTTCCCCGGCCAGCCGTGGCAGCAGAGCACCTCGAGCGCCTCAGCGGAGAAGCCCTCGACCGGCTTGGCGTGGGCCTCGGAGAAGCGCGCCAGCATGGCAGCGCAGAGCAGGGGGATGTCCGAAGAACGCTCGCGCAGCGGGGGCAGCTCGATCTGGATGATGTTCAAGCGGTAGAACAGGTCCTCGCGAAAAGTGCCTGTCGCGACAGCCTGGCGCAGGTCCCGGCGGGTGGCCGCGATGACCCTCGTGTCGATCTCGAGGGCTTCGTTGCCCCCGACCCGTTCGAAGCGCTTCTCCTGCAGCAGTCGCAGCAGCTTCACCTGGGTGTGGAGGGGGACTTCCGAGACCTCGTCGAGGAAGAGGGTGCCGCCATCGGCCTGAATCAAGCGTCCCTCGCGACGCGCCATCGCGCCGGCCAGGGAGGGGCGCTCGCACCCCAGGAGCTCGGCCTCGTGAGCGGGCTCCGCGAGGGCGGCGCAGCCGAATCTGACGAAGGGGCCCGGGGCACGCGGGCTGAGCTCGTGGATGGCGGCCGCCGCCAGACTCCTGCCGGCCCCCGCCTCCCCGGAGAGCAGGACGACCACATC
>JBDLIK010000850.1:0-1925 GCA_039714895.1 Myxococcota bacterium
CGCAGAGCGACCTCGCTCACGGTGCCGCCCAGGTAGATGTCGATGATCCGCCAGCTTCCGCTGGGCCGCACCCGGTAGTTGAGCAGGACGGGGTCCTCGTCCGGGCTGAGCAGCCGCGTCTTCACGAGCTTGGTACCGTGAGCCGCGTCCTCCACCTCCACGGTCTCGAAGGCCTGCCCCGACCAGCCGTCGAAGCGCCCTGCGTAGGTGGAGAGGGAGAGCTCCTCGAAGGCCGCCACCCAGCGCGCCTGATCCGGCTCCTCCAGGCTCCTGAAGTCCCGACCCAGGGCCAGGCGGGCCATGAACGGGAAGTCGAAGCTGCGGCGCACCACCGGAGTCAGCGCCTCGTAGCGCCCGTCGTAGCCAAGCTCATCTGCGCGCTTCATGACGTCGAGCAGGCTGGCGTGGAGCTGCTCGACGACTCCCTGCGGCTCCGGGCTGGGTTCGGAGGACTGCGCGTCCGCACCCATCAACAGCAGGGCGCACACCACGATCCCGCAGCTGGCGCGGAAGGGGGCCATCAGGCAGACTCCGGATCCCTTGGGGGAGGCTTGAAGGCCCGAAGTCTAGCCCAGGGTTCCGGGTGCGCACCTCGTCGTCCCGACGCGCGTTGCTTCTGGCCCCCACTGCAGCTGCCTCGGTCTCGGAGCCTCGGAGGGCTGCGCTCTTGAAGGACTGGATCAACGACCGCCTCTCCCTCTGGCTTGGCCGCTGCGTGGAGACCGCCGGGCGCCATCCCCTGCCCATCGTCGTCCTGGCGTTGCTGCTTGCCTCCAGCTCGCTCTTCCTGGTGGCGACCCGCCTCGGCGTCAACGCGGACACGGAGGCGATGCTCTCCGAGACGCTCGCCTATCGCCAGACCGAGATCGCCTTCGAACGGGCCTTCCCCCACTTCGACAAGGATCTGATCCTCGTGATCGAGGCGCCGACCCCCGAGGGCGCGAGAATGGCCGTGGAGGCGCTGGTGGAAGCGCTCGGCGCGGAGCCCGAGCTCTTCCAGAACGTCTTCGCGCCGGGCACCGGAGACTTCTTCGAGACCTACGGCCTGCTCTACCTCGACCTGGACGAGCTCGACCGGCTGGGCGACGAGCTGGCCCGTGCCCAGCCCTTCCTGGGAGAGCTGTCCGCCGATCCGAGCCTGCGGGGGCTCTTCGGCCTGATCGAGCGAGCCCTCGGCGAGGACGCTCCCGCGATGGGCGTCGACCTGGCCGACGTCCTACGCCGCCTGACCCTCTCGGTGGAGGCCGCCGCTCAGGATCGCGACGAGCCGTTCTTCTTCGAGAGCCTGCTGCTCGGTGAGATCATGCAGGAGGACGCGAACCGAAGGCTGGTCGTGTTGAATCCGGTGATCGACTTCAGCGAGTTCCTGCCCGCCCAGGCCGCCATCGAACGAGTGCGCGAGATCGTCGCCGAGCTCCGCGTGGCCGAGACCACGGGGGCCCGGGTGCGCATCACCGGTGATCTCGCCCTGGAGACGGATGATTTCCGCGCCGTGTCCGATCAGGCGACGGTTGCCGGAATCGCGTCCTTCCTGCTGGTATCGCTGATTCTCTTCGCGGCCCTGCGCTCCCTGCGGCTGATCCTGGCTACGGTGGTGACCCTCCTCGTCGGACTGGTGCTGACCGCAGCGTTTGCCACCCTCGGCATCGGCCACCTGAACCTCATCTCCGTCTCCTTCGCGGTGCTCTTCATCGGGCTCGCCGTGGACTTCGGGATCCATCTCTGCCTGCGCTATCAGGAGCTGGCCGCGGCGGGCTCCGGACACGCGGCCGCTCTGCGGGAAGCCGGCTCGGCGGTGGGCGGCTCCCTGGTGCTCTGCGCCATCACCACCGCCATCGGCTTCTACGCGTTCGTGCCCACGGACTATTCGGGCGTGGCCGAGCTGGGTCTCATCGCGGGCACCGGGATGTTCATCAGCCTGGTCT
>JBDLIK010000851.1:0-1921 GCA_039714895.1 Myxococcota bacterium
GAGCATGACACGATTATCATCCGTTAGGCTCAGTGGATTCTTCAACTCCTCAAATTGTCCCATGTATTTCTCCTGGTGGGTTGAATGGTTAATCCGGGACGTCGAGCGGGCGTTCGTCGGCCGGGGCCAGGAACTCGGGAACCGGCCCTCCCCCTTCGAGCCCGCAGCCCGGGAGCAGCAGCGCCGCCGGCACCTGATCGGGTCGCGCGCCGGCGAGCAGCAGCGCTGCGTACGCACCCACCCCGGTGCCCGCCAGACGGACGGAGCCGAGCTCGGCGATCGCTGCATCCGCGTCGCTCGCAAACTGCTCCGGCGAGTAGCTGCCCCCCCGGAGCCACCCCGAGCTGCCGTGTCCCGCCAGATCGAGAGCGTGCACGGGCCCCGGCCAGCCCGCGACCTCGTCGCCCCAGTCGCCGCTCGATCCCCACAGGGAGTGGAGGAGCAGCAGCCCCGGTCCCGTGCCAGTGCGCAGCTCGTGGAGGGCCAGCTCGATGCGGCCGTGGCGCAGCTGCATCAACGATCCAGGAAGGAGAGCAGCACCTCGGCGGTCTCTTGCGGCTTCTCCATGTGGACGAAGTGGCCGGCGCCCTCCACGGTGGCGCGGGAGAGCTTCGGGACGTGCGCCAGACGCTCGGCGAGGATGGCCTCGGGGAGCGGTCCCCAGGTGTCGGGCTCCGATCCCACCAGGGCGAGCATCGGAACGGCGAGCCGCTCCCAGCCCGGAGCGATCCACTCCACCTTGAAGGGCCCGAAGCCCTCGCCGACCAGGGGATCCGACTTCCAGCGCCAGCCTCCCGGGCAGGGCCGGGCCGCGTGGAACGCGAAGTAGCGCAGCCAATCCGTCGAGAGTCGGGGGTTCTGTGCACGCCGCCGCTTCACCAGGTCGTCCAGGGAGGGGTAGGAACGCCAGCCGTTTCGGCGCCGCGAGCGGCGCGCGCGGTCGAGGTAGTCGGAGAAGAACTCCGCCACGGTCTTGTCCGGCCGGGGTCGGCGGGGGTGATCGAAGCCCTCCGGCGGAGGACCGAAGCCATCGATGCTCACCACGGAACGCACGCGCTCGGGCACGACGGCGGCGGCATCGAGCACCTGTCCTCCGCCCTTGCTGTGACCCACCAGGTGCACCCGCCGCTGCAGCGAGCGCACCACCTGCACGATGTCGCCGATGTCGCTGCCCCATCCGTAGGCGTCCGCCCAGCCGGAATCTCCATGGCCCCGGGCGTCGAGACCGATCACCCGAAAGGATCCGGCGAGCAGCGGCGCCAACAGGTCGAAGCCGCGGGCGTGGTCCCACATTCCGTGGGCGAGCAGCACCGGCGCAGCGTCGGGGTCCCCCCACTCGTGGAGGGCCAGGCGCACTCCGCTGGAGTCGACCTCCCGTCGGCGCTCGGGCGCGACGGCTCCGGGAAAGCAGGGATCGGGCACGGAGAGCTGATTTTAGCAACTAGCGAGGCCCGGCGCGCATGGCCCCCACGCTCGAAAGCGTCGATACCACGTAGGGGACCATCACCGTGAGGCCCATTCGCAGCCAGCGCTCGGCGTCCACGCTCCCCGCCAGAATGGCGTCGCCGTGGTTGATGGCGACGAGCAGGCTGCCCACCACCACCGCGTAGCCGAGCGCGCGCCGCACCACCGCGGGCTGGAGCGCGAGGCCAATCTTCTCACGCACCGGATGTCTCACGCACCGGATGTCTCACCCACCGGATGTCTCGTGCACCGGATCACCCCCGCCGCAGGACCCGCCACAGCCACAGCAGGGGAAACGTGAGCAGCAGACCCCCGACGATCGGCGCCAGCGCATGGCCGAGCATCAGGTGCCGCAGGCCACCCAGGGGACAGCTCGCCTGGGCGGCGAGCGCGCCGAGACCCACGGCCCCCGCCGCGGCCACCCACACCGCGAGACCGGGCCGATGGGGCACGGCTC
>JBDLIK010000852.1:0-1920 GCA_039714895.1 Myxococcota bacterium
TATGGACTCGGCGCCTGGACACCGCCCTACTTTCTGCGCTTCCACCAGGTGGACCTGGGCTCCGTGGGCTTCGTGCTCGGAGGCACGGCCGCGGCGGCAGGATGGCTGGGGGTCACCCTGGGCGGCGTGGTCGCCGATCGCCTTCGGGCGGGCGCACCCACCGGGCGCCTGTGGGTCGCCTATGGGACGGCGCTGGCTCCGATGCCGCTGGTGGTGTGGATGCTCACCACCCCGAATACGACCCTGGCCTTCGTCATCAACTTCCCGGTCACGCTGATCGGGGCCATGTGGATCGGGGTCGGCGCGTCCACCATCCAGGACCTGGTGCTGCCCCGGATGCGTGCGACGGCCTCGGCGTTCTACCTACTGATCGTCACGTTCATCGGCCTGGCCCTCGGGCCGTACACCATCGGGAAGCTGAGCGACAGCTTCGGCAGCCTGCGGCTGGCCATGCTCACGAGCCTCGTCGCGAACGTCCTGGCGGTGGCCTTTCTGCTGCGCGCCGCCCGCAGCCTCGAGCGCGACGAGGCGGGGCGCCTCGAGCGCGCGCGCGAGGCGGGGGAGCCACTGGCGCCAGCGTAGATCCGGTCAGCGCCGGTCCGATGCGTGCAGCCGGAGGTCTGCGGAGACCGAGGGCATCGCCTGGGGCGCGAGGACCAGCTCGAGGTCGAGCCCGTCCCGGGTCGCGCGGAGCGGGAACTGCCACAGGGTCTGGTAGGGCCCCCGGGCGCGGATGCGCAGCTCGTAGTCGTCGCCCACGGCGACCTCGGGGATCAGGAACAGGCCGCGGCGATCGGTGAGCGCGGTGTGGAGGGCCTCCAGCTGGGCCGACTCGAACTCGACCAGCTCCCCCTCCACGGGCTCCCCGCTGGCCGACGTGACCCGGCCGGAGACCACCGTCCGCTGGCGGCGGCGCTCGAGCTGCACGTCGGCGCGGGCTTCGGGTCCGGCCAGGTTCTCGAGGACCGCACGGGCGTCCTCGTAGCCGTCCGCCAGGAAGCGGACCGCCGGCGTGCCAAAGCTGGACTCGAGGGGGATCGGGAGCTCGTAGTGGCCCAGCGGGTCCGTGAGCGTCTCGGGCGCAAGGTCGCCCTCGGGACGGACGCGGACTCCTGCGAGTGCGGAGCCGGACGTGTCGGTCACGGCCCCCCGCACGCGGAGGAACCGGGCCTCGGGAGTGAAATCAAACAACGTCTCATCCAAGGGGATGGCCGACGGAGATCGAGAGGGATCCGGAGCGGAGGGCCACAAGATCACCGTCCCCGTGCCCAGAGAGATGAGGAGGATCGCTGCCAGGAATCCGTAGTCGTAGGCCTTCACGTCTCAACCTGCTTCGACCCGCGCGCCCGCGGCTTGAGACCTCGGGCGGGGAGAGAGCGTAGCGCGTCGTGGATGTTCGCCTGAAGTAGAAATGAGGGGATTTCCACTCTTTCACGAGAGCCCTTTGGGATGGAGTGTGGGCTCGCACCCCCCCGGCTGGGATCGAGGCTGATTGGGACCCATGGGCTAACCTCGCGCGCCAATGGAGAAGATCTGCTTCTACCACGCGGGCTGCCCGGATGGATTCGGAGCCGCCTGGGCGGTCTGGCAGGCGTGGGGAGACGACAGCGCCTACGTCCCGAGGGGACACGACGACCCGATCGATGCCCGCCGCTGCACCGGAGCGGAGGTGGTGTTCGTGGACATTGCCGCCTCCAACGAGATCCTGCGGGAGCTCGGGACCCACGCCGGGCGTCTAGTGCTGCTGGATCACCACGTGAGCTCGCGGGACCGGTTCGAAGCCGACCCTGAGCTCGGCGAGGCCTTGCAGCAGGTCGGCCACCACATCGAGTTCGACCTCTCCCACTCAGGGGCCGTGCTCGCCTGGCGCCACTTCCATCCCGACCAGGAGGTTCCGGAGCTGCTCGGCTACGTCGAGGA
>JBDLIK010000853.1:0-1920 GCA_039714895.1 Myxococcota bacterium
TGAAGGCCCGGTGGGAGGCCTTCGAGGCCTAGAAGCGCCAACAGATCGGTGCTACGTAGGCATACCCGCTTTCCGCATGACGTTCGGGAGGGCCATGTGACATCAAGTCTGAGGTCTAACAGCAGCTAAGCAGCCGCTCGAGGCGTGCTCACGGCAACTGGCAGGATGCGACGTCAGCTAACAAATGGGCCTCCGGCTCCGGCCGCATACGCGGCCTCCGACCCAACCGGGCACGAGCTGGGCGGGCGTTGGTTCACAGAGTGATTGAACGAAGAAAGAAGGTGTTGGAGACGGAGTTGATTGGGCCGGTTCTATGAGAGCGATCGTCAAGGGCGGGCTTCGGCCCAGCTGACCGCGGAGGCGATGTGGCCTTGGCGATCAGCCCCGAAGGTTGGGATGACGAAGCGCTTGGGCGCGTCCGGGAGGGCGCAGTCTTCTTGCCCATCGTTGTCCTCGAGTGAGCTGCAGGGATCGGTGTGGACGCTGCAAGCGGATGGGTCGCGCTGGGCGAACCATGGTTCTATCAGAGACTCGGCGCGCGTGGGGCCGGCCTGGTGCTTGTTCCGGTTCTGCGGGAGGGCCTAAGGTTCGGAGAGTGCCTCGGCGTGACTGAACGCCGGGCGACCGGCCCAGTGAGACTTCCTCCCGCACCGATGTCCCGGATCCCGGAGCCGGTCGAGGGCAACGTTCCCGAGCCGGCGCCTCGTGGGGTCCGGGCGCTTAGTGCGCTTGCAGGGTCAGCTTCGTGGGATCGTAGGGTTCTCCTGTCTTCCAGATGCGAAGGGTGAGGGCGGCGAGCTTGCGGGCGAGGGTGACACGGGCGAGTTCCTCGCGCATGCCACGCTCGATGAGGTCGAGATAGAAATCCTGGAGGGCCCCGGGGCGGCCGGTGGCGGCCGTGGCGGCCCCCTTGAAGACGTTCTTGAGGACGCGGTTGTGGTGGCGATTGAGGCCACGGGTCATGGGTCCGCGACGGCGGCGGACCGGGCGGCCGTCCACGATGGCGTAGTCCGAGCTGGAGTGGGTGACGACGGCGAGGCCGCAGTAGCTCCAGAGATTGCGCTTGGTGCGGAAGCGCCAGGGGGTGCGCATGGTGGCCAACAGGAGCGAGACGCGGACCGGGCCGAAGAAGGGGATGGTGTTGAGCAGGGGCCAGGCGGGATCGCGCCGGGCCTCGGCGACCATGGCGGCCTTGACCTTGGGCCGCATCTCGCGGAGCACATCGAGCTGGGCGTAGAGCGTCTCGGCTCGGAATCGTACGCCCCGGTTCGGGAGTTTGGCGAGCCACTCCTGGCGATAGGCCGGGCTGTAGACCCGCTTGCCCGGCGCCTTGATCGCCCGGGCGCGGAACAGCGCCTTGAGCCGCTGCATCACCCGGGTGGCGTCGTCGACCACGTTCTGGTAGGTACGGGTGAGCTCGCGCAGCGTGGCGTGGTGTGGGCTCCCGTGATAGACCGGGCGCAGACCTCCGCGCCGTAGCAGCTGGGAGAGTTCGTCGGCATCCACCTGGTCACCCTTGTTGCTCAGCCGGTCCTTCTTGCGGCGACTGCAAACAACCAGGAGGTCGACACGGGGAACCAGGAGGTCGTGAAGCCACTGAGCCTGGGTGCCTTCCTCGAAGGTCACGTGGATCGAGCCACGCATGCCCTGGAAGAACTCGAGCAGGGCGTGCTCCTCCGTGGGCAGGATCCCGCGGGCGATCACCCGCCCGTCCTCTTGCCGAACCGAGGCCACTGTCGCTGATTGATGAACATCGAGGCCGACGTACTTCGTGCTGCGTTTCATGAGAGCCGCCCTTTGCTGGGATCCAACGGTCTTCCTCGACTCGATGGTACCCCCGGCAGGGGGCGTGCTCTCAATATCCGTTCGGAGGCCCTGAAACGTTGAAATCGGAATCGCGACCGGGTGATAATCGAATAC
>JBDLIK010000854.1:0-1918 GCA_039714895.1 Myxococcota bacterium
ACGTGGTGATCCCGGGTGCGGGCCACATCGTCAACATCGAGGCCGAGGACGCGTTCAACGAGATCGTCTCCGGCTTCCTCTCGGAGCTCATCGGGGAGGAGTCTCCGGGGCCCCAGCCCTGATGGGGTTGCTGTGCCGGTCGGACCCCGCAGGAGCCCCATGCCTCTCCCCGAGCCCCCTCGGGTGCGGGTGGACGCGGCGGGAGAGGTGCGGCTGGTCTTCGAGGGGGAGGCGGCGGGCCGCAGAGGAGAACCCGGATGATCCTGGATCACTTCCGTCTCGACGACAAGGTCGCCATCGTGACCGGCGCCGGACGCGGCATCGGGGCTGGCATCGCCACGGCCTTCGCCGAGGTGGGCGCCCACGTGGTGTGCGCGGCGCGCTCGCCGGAGCAGCTCGAGGCCGTGGCCGAGAAGGTCCGGGCAGCCGGCCGCCGGGCGCTGGTGGTTCCCTGCGACGTCAACGAGCGCGCCCAGCTCGAACGGCTGGTCACCGAGACCCGGAAGGAGTTCGGTCGCATCGACGTGCTGGTGAACAACGCGGGGGGCACGCCGCCGAAGGCGGCCCTGCGCACCAGCGAGCGCATGCTGGAGTCGGCGTTTCACTTCAACGTGACTTCGGCCTTCCTGCTCTCGCGCTTCGCGATCCCACACATGCTCGAGGCCGGAGGCGGCTCCATCCTCAACATCTCCTCCGCCATGGGCTGGCTGGTGGAGCGCGGCTTCGTGGCCTACGGCACGGCGAAGGCCGCCCTCGCGCACATGACCGAGCTGCTGGCCTACGAGATGGCTCCGCGGGTGCGCGTGAACGCGCTGGCGGTGGGCTCGGTGGAGACCTCGGCCCTCGCACCCTTCCTGGACGGCGGTGTGCGCGAGCGCATGGAATCGCTCACGCCCATGCGACGCATCGGCCGGGTCGAGGACATCGCCCTGGCCGCCCTCTACCTGACCTCCCCCGCCTCGAGCTTCGTGACGGGCAAGGTGGTCGAGGTGGACGGAGGCCTGGCGGCCACCTCCAACATGCCCATGGAGCTGCCCGACCTCTGAGGAGAGCGCGCCTCACGACCCCCGCCGGGCTGGCGCATCGGCTGCGCTCCCACCTGGGACGGCCGCAGATCGAGCCGGTGGCCCTGGCGGGCTACCACCGCGAGCGGCTCCGCGACCTGACCTTCCCCGTGGCCACCGCCCTCATGGAGGGCGGCTTCGTCGGCGTCCTCGCCGACAAGGTCTATTCGGTGCATCCGGGCGTGCTGGCGCTGATCTCGGCGGCCCCCATGTTCGGCAACCTGTCGAGCTTCCTGTGGGCGCGCCTGGGCCACGGTCGCGCCAAGGTGCCCTTGCTGGTGCGCCTTCAGCTCTTCTTCATGGCCTTCGTGGCGCTGATCGCCTTCCTGCCGTCGGGGCCCATGGGTGCCACCGTCCTCACGATCTGCGTGGTCGCCTCGCGGCTGGTGCTCGGTGGGATCATCACCCTGCGCAGTCTGATCTGGACCCTCAACTACCCCCGCGAAGCTTCCTGGGAGCACTCGAGGCATCGCTGCCCTGGTTGGCGGTGGCATCGGTGGTCTTTGGTATGGGGCGCGGCGGCGGAGCGCTGGCCTGGAGCCTGGGTCACAACGACTTCGCCGGAGGGGGCGAGGTGGCCGACTACATGGGCCTCCACGTGACGCTCACCGGAATCCGGGGCGCCTTCGCGCCCTTCCTCGGCATGGCTCTCTACGTGGGATGGGCGGGACGACCCGAGTGGGGGCTCCCGGCGCTGCCTGGCCTCGGAGCGCAGACCTTCCTGGTGAGCACCGTCCTCTGTCTCGTGGCGACCCTCGGTTACGAACGGCTGCACCGACGGGTGGCGTGTGGGCAGCTCTGACTCACGCGTCGCGCAGAACGGGAAGCACCTCCCGCGCGTAGACCTCGAGGGT
>JBDLIK010000855.1:0-1917 GCA_039714895.1 Myxococcota bacterium
CCTCCTCGCCGAGTGTCGGGCCGAGGGCCGGCATGATCGGGCTGAAGGCGCGCACCGGCCCGCCCTCGTGGACCACTGCATGGAAGTCGGCGTCGGGCACGCGGGTCACGAAGCTGCAGTCCGTGAAGTCGGGCATCGGGAGGGAGGAGAGCCGCTTTCCCGGCTCGCCCGTCCCGTCGGCGCCATGGCACGTCGCGCAGACGGTCTGGTAGATGCGCTCGCCCTCGGACGCCCAATCGGCCCCTGCGCTCGGGTCCGCTGCGCCCACGGGCGAGACAGGGATCAGCAGCGCAGTGACCGCGGCGAAGGCCATCCACCCGGAACGCGTCCACATCGGCGGGCATTCTACCGATGGACCTCCTCGGGTGCCGGCGGGCGCTGCTTCTGCTCCAGATCAGAGCCGCTTCCCTTCCTCTCCTGGGTCGCGGCGGCCCTGGTGGAGCGAAGCCTCGACCGGGTGCTCGGCCGGTGAGCGAAGCTCGGCCGTGGCGCGGCCGGTGGGCATCCTCCCCGCGCTTCTCCCCTCTGCCTGTTGGCCTCCTCGGCGCAGGATTGCGACACTCTCCCGCCATGGATCTCCGCGAGATCTCGATCCATGATCAGCGGATCACCTACCGCATGGCCGGCTCCGGCCCGGCCCTGCTGCTCATCCACGGCATGGCCGGCAGCGCCACCACCTGGCTGCAGGTGATGCGTGGGCTTGCCGAGCGCTTCACGGTGATCGTGCCTGACCTGCTCGGACACGGGGGCTCCGACAAGCCCCAGGGCGACTACTCGCTCGGGGCCTTCGCCTGCACCCTTCGCGACCTGCTCGTCGCCCTCGGCCACGAGCGCGTCACGGTGGTGGGCCAGTCGCTCGGCGGCGGCGTCGCCATGCAGTTCTCCTACCAGTACCCGGAGCGCACCGAGCGCCTCGTGCTGGTGGGGAGCGGAGGCCTCGGCCGGGAGGTCAACTCGCTTCTGAGTCTCCTCAGCCTCCCCGGCTCCGAAGCCGTGCTGCGGCTGGCCTGTGCGGCGCCGGTGCGCGGAGCGATCGAGTCGGTCGCCCGCGGCGCCGCTCGCGTGGGGCTTCGCCCGGCGCCGGTCGTCTCGGAGCTGTGGCGCAGCTACGCGTCGCTCGCCGACGACGCCGCTCGTAGCGCCTTCCTGCGTACGCTGCGGGCGGTGGTGGATCCCCGCGGCCAGGCCGTCAGCGCTTCGAACCGTCTGCACCTGGCCGCCGAGGTGCCGACCCTCATCGTCTGGGGCGACGCCGACCCGATCATCCCCGTCGACCATGCCCACGCCGCGCACGCCTCGATCCCGGGCAGCCGGCTCGAGATCTTCGAGGGGGTCGGACACTATCCCCACTGCGAGGCGCCGGAGCGCTTCGTCGACGTGCTGAGCGACTTCATCGAGACGACGGTGCCGGCCCGGATCACCGCCGCCTCACACCAGGCGCTGCGGCAGACCGGGAGCTGACGGGCGCGCTCCGCTGGCTCAGAGCGGCGTGTACGGCAGATCGATCAGCGAGTAGGTGAAGGCGTAGTGCGCGCCGGCGCCCGCCAGGACGAAGAGGTGCCAGATCTCGTGGTGGCCGAAGCGGCCCGGCCAGGGATCGGGCCAGGCCCGGGCATAGACCACCGCGCCGAGCGTGTAGGCGGCGCCGCCGCCCACCAGCCAGGCCAGGGCGCCGCCCGAGAGCTGCGGCAGGATCTTGTGGGCGGGCACGACCACTACGGCGCTGAGCCCGAAGTAGAGCGCCAGGCCGAGCCAGCTCGGGCAGTCGATCCAGACCATCTTGAGCACCACGCCCGCCGCGGCCAGGCCCAGCACGAGCGACAGCAGGGCAATGCGCCAGGGGCCGTCGAGCAGATGCAGCAGGGGGGGCACAGACGTGCCCGCGATGAGCAGGAAGATGGCGGAGTGGTCCAGGCG
>JBDLIK010000856.1:0-1913 GCA_039714895.1 Myxococcota bacterium
CCTGGTCCTCGTGGATGGAGCGGTCGAGCCGCGGGTGGCTGCGGTGGTGGTGCCGACACGGGAGGGTCACGGGGTCTACGCCGCGGGGGGGCGGCGTGCCCTGGGACGCCAGCTGACCGAGCATCTGGCACGTGACTTCGATCGGGTACTCCTACCGCGTAGCTGGCGTGTGGTGGACGAACTGCCGCGCGACGCCCGCGGCAAGACCGCGGCGGGGGCGCTGCAGGCCATCGTGAGAGACGACTCCCCGGAGGAGACGAAGCAGCCGAGGCGGCCGGAGGTTCTCGCCTCCCACCGCGAGCCCGGACTCACCGTCGTGGAGTGGCGCGTCCCGAAGGATCTGGCCTTCCTCGAAGGACACTTTCCCGGTCATCCGGTCGTGGCGGGCGTGGTTCAGGTTCATTGGGTGATGGGCGTACTCGAGGAGTCCCTGGGAGCGCCTCCCCGCCTCGCGAGCCTGGAGGCGCTCAAGTTCCACCAGGTCCTCGGCCCCGGCGAGCGGGTTCGCCTTCGCCTCGAAACGGGGCCCGACGGCGAGCGCTTCCGCTTCACCCTCGTGGATGCGGCGCGCCCGCAGCGCACGTTCTCGAGCGGCCGAGGTCTGCTGGAACGCCAGCCGTGAAGCTCGGCACCCTCGTCCCCTGCTACGAGCACGGCCGCACGGTGGGCGCGGTGATGGAGGGCCTCGCGCCCCTGGACCTGCCCTGTCTGCTGGTCGACGACGGCAATGGGCCCGCGACGCGCGAGAGGCTGGAGGATCTGGCGAGGCGCTACGACTTCGCGGAGGTGGTGCGCCGCGAGCGCCGCGGTGGCAAGGGCGCCGCCCTCAAGACGGGCTATCGCGCCGCGATGGAACGCGGCTGGGAGGGGGTGATCCAGCTCGACGCCGACGGCCAACACGACCCGGCCGACGTGCCGCGCTTCGCGAAGGCCATGGAGGCACAGCCGGGGGCTCTGGTTCTCGGCGACCCGGTCTTCGATGCGAGCGTCCCGCGTGCGCGCCTCTATGCTCGGCAGCTCTCTCGGGGTCTGGTCTGGCTGTCCTGCCTCTCACGCGTGGTGCCCGACCCCCTCTGCGGCTTCCGCGGGATGCCCGTCACGGCCACGGTGGGGCTCCTGGATCGCGTGCGCACCGGAGACTGGATGGACTTCGAGCCGGAGGTCGCCGTGCGCCTGGTCTGGGAGGGCCTGCCCGTGGTCACGGTTCCCACTCGCGTCGTCTACCCACCGGGCGGTGTCTCCCATTTCAGCCTGGCCGGCGACTACCCCCGCCTCGTCCTGCTCTACACTCGCCTGCTGGCGGGCATGCTGCCGCGGGCGGCCGGGCTTCGGGCGCGGGCCCGGGAGGCGCAGAGGGAGGCCGGAAGGTGAGCGCAGAGCGGACCTGGGAGGGCTTCGCCGAGCGGGGCTCGATCGGAGCCATCCGGCTCATGACCCGGCTCTACCAGCTCCTCGGCCGGCGCTTCGCCCTCGCGCTGCTCTACCCGATCACCGCCTACTTCTTCCTGCGCGAGGGGGCCTCGCGGAGTGCCTCACGCCGCCACCTGGAACGCGTGTGGGCCCATCCGGAGGGTCGGCCCCATCTGCGCGGCCGACCCGGCTTCTTCGCGCCCTTCTGGCACTACCACGAGTTCGCCATGCAGATCCTCGACCGCATGGTGATGTGGAGCCGCGGTCTAAAGGAGCTGCGCATGGACGACAGCGGGGGCGAGCACCTCTTCCGCCTCGAACGGGAGCGGCGCGGGGGGATGCTGATCGGCGCGCACCTCGGGAGCTTCGACATGCCACGCCAGCTGGCCGGCGAGCATGGGCTCCTGCTGAACGTGGTGATGTACACCAAGCACGCGGCGCGCATCAGCCAGTTCTTCGAGCAGCTCGATCCGAGCAGTGGTGTGCGTGTGCTGAACCTGGAG
>JBDLIK010000857.1:0-1910 GCA_039714895.1 Myxococcota bacterium
CCGGCGTAGACGATTCCGTCGCGGGGATCCGCCAGGACGGCGGTCACTGGCTCTCCCAGGAACGCCACCTCCCCGATCGACCAGCGGTCGCGGGCAGCTCGATCGAAGCGGAAGAGCCCCTTGTGTGTCGCCACGTAGAGTCGTTCGCTCACGCCTGCCCTCCCGAGAGCGCTTGCATCACGTAGATCTCACTCTCGACGCCGACGGCATCGCCGAGCTCCCGCCGATCCTTCACGCGCCGATTGTCTACGAAGATCGTGACGTGTGGACGCAGCCCGCCCTGGTCATCGAGCAGGTAGCTCCTCAGCTGCTCGTTGTCCCTGAACAGTGTCTCGAGCACGCCGCGCAAGGTCTTCCCCGGAACCTCGGCGAGCTCCACGTCCAGGTGTCGTCGAAGGTTGGGGGTGAAGCGGACCGTCGCCATCGCCACTCCGAGGCGCAAAGCCCCGCCCCCGACCGGAAGTCTACCGCCGCGCCCAGGCTGCTGCACCCCGCCGCAGCCACAGAAGCGGCGGCAACACCAGCACGATCTCGAAGCCGAGCCCGCAGCCGACGCCGGACAACGCCGCAGTCGTCTTGAGTTGCGCGGCATCCTTTGGCAGCAGGAAGCCAGCCTTCACCAGGTCGTTGGTGTGTCTAGCCACCTCGCCCACGTAGCTGCCGTGGTTGGGGTAGAGCTCGTCTAGGGTCGCCGGATCGAAGGCTGTGACGGTGCCGCTCAACACGCAGAAGAGCCCCGCGAGATCGGCCAGGAAGGGTGGAATGCTCGGGTCGACGATGTTGTTCGGTCCGTAGCTGGCGATGGGCACGTCGAGGTCCGGAAGGCGAATGCCGCCGAGAGCGTTCCCGAACTCGTCCCGCTTGACGTCGCCGGCCTCCACCTCGATCAGATCCCCGTGCGGCGGAGCCAGACCTGACCGTACCTGCCGCTCCATGTTGTCCCACATGGCGTTGTACAGGAACGAGCCGAAGACCGGCCCGTCCGCGAGGGTGTTGAGGGGGCTCTGACAGAAATCCTCGAGCGCCAGCAGGCCGGGGATGACGTCGACGCCCTCGTGCACGGTGACGTGGGCGGTTCCCGGCATCTCGTAGTAGCGGAAGGTCTCGGTGTCGTCCTGGCGGGTGTTGCCGCCCAGAACACCGCGCGGGGGAATGCTGTTGGCACTCCCGAGGTCGGTCTCGGTCATGGCGCGATACACCGGAACCGGCAGGTCCGTCCGGACGAGGCGGTCGTCTCCCTCGAGTCGGGGCGTGCAGCCGGGAAACGGGGGTGCTCCTGTGGACCCGCAGACTTGACCGAAGAAGTTGACGGGCCGAGCACTGCTCGCCGCCTGGATGAAGTAGCCGTCGTTCACCCCGGGAAGGTGGAAGGCGGTGGCGTAGGTCACCATCGAACCACCCTGCTGCGATTGACCCGCGTGGAAGATGCGCTGCACCCCGAACTTGGGGGGCAGCGGGCTGTTCGCACCGTTCTTCAGCAGGTTCGCGATCTGGCTCACCATCTCGTAGGCCTGTCCGTTTTCCGGCAGCGAGAGATCCGCGTAGCGGGTGCCACAGTCCTCCACGTTGATGATGACGAGGTTGCAGGCGCTGTCAGGGTTGTTCGGGTTGGTCGGAAGTAGGAAGCCCAGCGAGGTCGAGCTGTTCGTCACGCCGACGTAGACGATGCCGTTGCGCGCGAAGTACTCGGCCGAGGCGTCCCAGACGGGCGCCGTGTCGAACCCCGCGGTGGAGTTCCACCACTCGATGATCACCGTGCCGTTGAAGGGGCCGTGGGTCGGGGGGCGGCGGACGATGATCCGTGTCTTGTAGGGAACGTCCTCGAAGATCGGGACGAGCTCGTCGCGAACGGGTGGGTTGGAGGCATAGTTGAAGATCGTCGCGCCGCCGGCGATGAAGTACTCCTCCTC
>JBDLIK010000858.1:0-1905 GCA_039714895.1 Myxococcota bacterium
ATCGAAAAACGCTCGGGACCCAGTTGGAGGTGGAGGATCGGATGGTGGCCGTCACGCCGACGGGGCGTCGCGGTCAGCCCGGCTACGTAGCGCGCCTTCACCTCGCGCATGACCCGCTCGAATGAGACCGCAGGAACATGGTGACATTCGTCGACGATCACATGACCGTAGTCGGCCACGATGTCGTTCACCTCGTCGCGGCGAGCGAGACTCTGGATCATGGCGACGTCGAGCTTGCCGTTCGGACTACGCCCGGGCCGAGTACGAGAAGGCTCTCGACGAGATCGAGACCGAGCGGCGGGCACGCTTCCTCGACCAGGCAAGGGCCGAGTACCAGCGCCGCTTCGGAACCGACATCGAGACGCCGCAGGATCTGGTCCACGGAGCGTCCCCGGTGCTCCCGGCGCTGCCGCCCGAGCTCCATGGCTGGGAGTGGGTCCTCGACCCGGACAGCGGACGCATCGTCTCCAGCTACTACGGCAAGCGCTACCAGCTCCACTTCCAGGGAGGCGTGCGCCCCTTCGCGGAGGCCGAGCCCGCCGGGGAGCCGGAGCGAGGATGAGCGGCGCGCGCGACATCGTCCAGGTGCGGGACCTGGTCAAGGACGTTCGGCCCGGCTTCGGGATCCGGCGCAAGCGCATCCTGCACGGCATCTCCTTCGACGTTCGCGAGGGCGAGATCTTCGGCTTCATCGGGCCCAACGGCGCGGGCAAGACCACGACGCTGAAGGTGCTGATGGGCCTGATCCGTCCCAGCGGGGGGCACGCCCGGATCCTGGGCCATGACGTCAGCGAGACCGCCTTCCGTCGCCACGTGGGCTTCCTGCCCGAGAACCCCTACTTCTACGACTACCTGACCGGCCGCGAGTTCCTGCGCTTCTACGCCCGGGTGTCGGGCGTCGAGCGTGGGGGGCGCGAGGCGCGCATCGAGAGCCTGCTCGAGCAGGTGGGCCTGGCGGAGGCCGGGGAGCAGCGACTGCGCACCTACTCCAAGGGGATGCTGCAGCGGGTGGGGATCGCCCAGGCCCTGGTCCACGATCCCCAGGTGGTCTTTCTCGACGAGCCCATGAGTGGGCTCGACCCCATCGGCCGCAAGGAGATCCGCGATCTGATCCTGCGGCTGCACGCCGAGGGGAAGACGGTGTTCATGAACACCCACATCCTCGGCGACGTGGAGATGCTCTGCCATCGCGTGGCCATCCTGGTGCGCGGGCGGATCCGCTACGCGGGTCTGGTGGAGGAGGTCCTGCAAGCCGGGGACCCCGAATCGGACGTGGTGCTGGCGGGGGCGACCCCCGAGCTTGCCCAGGAGCTCGAGGAGGGCCTGGGCGCACGGCTGCGGGGCATCGGGGACCGCACCGAGGTGCGCGTGGCCGAGAAGCAGGTGAGCGCGCTGCTCACCCAGGCGCTCTCGGCGGGTGCCGTGGTGGTCTCGGTGATGCCGCATCGCGCGTCGCTCGAGTCCATCTTCCTCTCGGCCGTCGAGGAGGACCCGGTGTGAGCTCGCTCGTCCGGATCCTGGCCATCGCCGAGAACACCATCCGCGAGGCCGTGCGCAACCGGGTCCTGTACACGCTGGTATTCTTCGCGGTGGGCATGATCCTCCTCGGAGTGGTGCTCTCGACGCTCTCCTACGTGGAGCAGGAGCGCATCCTCCAGGACGTCGGTCTCGCTGCCATCCGCATCTTCGGAGTGGCCATCGCGATCTTCGTGGGGGTGGGACTGATCCACAAGGAGGTGGATCGGCGCACCATCCACACCGTGCTCTCGAAGCCGATCACGCGGGCCGAGTTCCTGCTCGGGAAGGTTCTCGGGCTGGTGGCGACGCTGTGGTCCCAGGTCGCCATCATGTCGCTGGCCTTCGTCGCGGTCTCCTGGACGACCGGGGCACCGCTGCACGCCGGGC
>JBDLIK010000859.1:0-1900 GCA_039714895.1 Myxococcota bacterium
CGGCGGTGGGACGGGACGCGGGATAGGGGCGGTCGATCGTCGTTGGCAAAAGGCGAGCGAAGCGGCGCATGCTACGGCTGACGTGGGAGCACGCGCGGAGGGCGCGACGTCAAGCCCGGATCGGGTCCCCAGCCGGGCGAACAACGAGGTAGAGGGCCGCGCCGAGCCCCCCCGAGCCGAACACCATGCACATCACCATGATCTGGTAGCGCACGGCCACCAGCGGCTCGACCCCGGACAGGATCTGGCCCGTCATCATTCCGGGCAGCGACACGAGCCCCACCGCGAGCAGGCCGTTGAGCTGCGGGATCAGCGCCGCGTCCAGCGCCGCGCGGCGAGCGGCAGTCGGATCGACTTCCCGACCCAGCTCGGACTCGAACCTCTCGGCCGCCAGACTCACGGTGTTCATGGCGTTCGCGAAGATCATCCCCGCGAGCGGCACGACGAAGCTGGGCTCGAACCAGCGGGGAAGGTCCAGGACCAGCTGAGTGACGATCGAGAGCATCGTCAGCCCGCTCGCCGCGATGCAGACGAGCACGCGCGGGAAGAGGTGGAGCCCCGCCCTCCCCAGCGGGCGGAGCGCGATCCGCGCCGAGACCAGCACCATGACCGCCACCACGGCGACGATCACGAGGGGCTGCTCGGTCTCGAAGACGAAGGTGAGCACGTATCCGACGGCGAGCAGCTGCACGAGCATCCGCCCGTTCGCGTAGAGCGCGGCTCCCGCCGCCAGCGACCAGCGGCGCATGATCCCGAGCAGGAGTAGGCTGGGAGCGAACGCGGCGAGCAGGTTCACCAGCGGAATCGTCGAGAGAGAAGGGTCCATGACGGTGAGGATAGGCGCAGACGAGCGCGTGCCCAGCTTTCTGGTCGCGCGCCCGATCGGCGTATGCCTCGCGCAGGCGCGCGCGCGGGTGGGTGGGTGGGAGCTGATCGGGGCTCACGACGGCTTGGTCCGCTCGACGTAGTGGTGCACGTCCTGCTGCGGGAACGGGATCGAGATGCCCTCGCGGTCGAAGCGCTGCTTGACCTCGCGCGTGATGCTCCAGTGGACGGGCCAGTAGTCCTCGGTCTTCACCCAGGGACGCACGACGAAGTCGACCGAGGAGTCGCCGAGGTTGTGCACCTCCACCACCGGCTCCGGCTCGTCCAGCACCTGCGGATGTTTCTCCAGGATGTCCCGCAGGACGGAGTCGGCCTTGTCGATGTCGTCGCCGTAGCCGATCCCGAACACCAGGTCGACGCGGCGGACCTGCTGGGCCGTCACGTTGAGGATGACGTCGCCCCAGATCTTGTTGTTGGGAACGATGAGCGTCTGGTTGTCCATGATCAGGATCGTGGTGGAGACCAGGGTCATCCGTTGCACCACCCCGCGGACCCCGGCTGCCTCCACCAGGTCTCCCACGTCGAAGGGCCGATACAGCAGGATCATGGCACCCGCGGCGAAGTTCGAGAGGGTGTCCTGGAGCGCGAAGCCCAGCACGAAGCCCGCGATCCCGAGTCCGGCGAGCAGCGGGCCGATCTGGATGCCCAGCTGTGAGAGCGCGACGAGCAGTCCGATCAGGATCACGAGCCGTGCCGACCAGGCGACCAGAGTGTCCTTCAGAAGCTGTGAGAGGTTCAGGTTCGCCGCATTGACGCTCTTCTCGACGAAGCGGCGGGTCAGCAGGGAGCCGGCCCGGAAGGCGGCGAGGATGAGGACGAAGACGAACGTCTTGAACAGCCAGCTCGGACCGCCACTCGCGAAGCCGTCGAGGGCCCGGTCGCGCATCCGCGCGAGGACGCGGAGGGCCACGTTCACGTCGAGGATGTCGCTGGTGATCTGGCCCGTCGCGGCGATCAGGGCTTCTTCGTATCTCGACGCGGGGACCTCGAGCTGCTCCAGCATCTCGACGGCCGC
>JBDLIK010000860.1:0-1899 GCA_039714895.1 Myxococcota bacterium
CGCCTCCGAGGAGGTGAAGGCGGTGGCCGACCTCGTGACCGGCCGTCACGACGAGGACGGTCTGGTGGCCCTGGTGGAGCACCTCCTCGAGGGGACCTGAGCCTTCGAACCGAGTGACTTTCCCCTCGCCCAGCTCGCGAATCCTGCACATGCCCTTCAAGCCGGCTCCCCGAACGATCGATAGAGGGAGCAGTTGCCGATTCCTGCGAGTCGGAAGGAGGGTCACCCATGTCCCTGGGGCAGCTACTGATCGATCGGGAGCTGGTCACCGAGGCGCAGGTCGAGCAGGCCTCCCGGCGGCTGCGCGTGGCCGGCGGCTCGCTGGCCGAGAGCCTGATGGCCCTCGACTTCGTCTCCCGGGAGCTGCTGGACGGGGTGCTCGAGGAGCCTCCCCTGGCGCCCAAGACGGTGGACGACCTGGGGCTCGAGGAGCAGTTCCTGCTCAACTACATCCTGCGACTGCTCTACGTGACCGGCGTGGAGACGGTCCCCGAGACGGCCGAGTACTCGAAGCTTCCCGGCCAGATCGTGCTGGAGCTCTTCGAGCAGATCCAGAAGCGGCGCATGCTCGAGGTTCTCGGACCCTCCAAGCTGCATCCCTCCATCCTGCGCTACTCGCTGTCCGACCTCGGTCGCGAGCGAGCGATGGAGTCGATGCTGCAGTGCGGTTACACGGGCCCCGTCCCGGTCCGCCTCGCGGAGTATCGAATCCAGGTCGCCAAGCAGGCGCTGGCCCACGAGCGGTCCACACCGGCGGATCTCCGGGAGAGCTTCTCCGATCTCGTGCTCCCCGGGGAGCTTCTCGACAACCTCGGGCCCGCCATCAACTCCGGCAAGGCGGTGCTGCTCTACGGGGGCGCGGGAAACGGCAAGACGTCCGTGGCCGAGGGCATCGGGCGCTCGTTCCGCCAGGACGTCTACCTGCCCCACGCCATCGAGGTGGATGGCCAGATCATCCGCTTCTACGATCCAGCGGTGCACCAGCCGGTGGAGGAGGAGGAGAGCGGCGAAGCGAGCCTCCTCCGGGCGGAGCAGGAGGTCGATGCGCGTTGGGTGCGCTGCCGCCGCCCCATCATCATGACCGGTGGGGAGCTCACCATCGAGATGCTCGATCTCTCCTTCGACGAGATCGCCAAGTTCTACGAGGCGCCCGCCCACATCAAGGCCACCGGGGGTGTCTTCATCATCGACGACTTCGGACGGCAGCGCTGCGGCACGATGGAGCTGCTCAACCGCTGGATCCTGCCGCTGGAGCGCAGGATCGACTACATGACCCTGCACACGGGCATGAAGCTCGAGCTTCCCTTCGACCAGATGGTGGTGTTCTCGACGAACTTCCCGCCTCGGGAGCTGATGGACGACGCGGCGCTGCGCCGCATCAACTACAAGGTTCACGTCGCACCGCCCACCAAAGAAGACTTCGCGGAGATCTACCGCCGCGTGGTCCAGGCCCATGGGCTCACACCCTTCCCGGACGTGCTCACGTACCTGATGGAGGACTTCTACCCCCGCACCGGACTGGCTCCGGCGGGCTTCCATCCGAAGTTCATCGTCGAGCATGTGGTGGCGCGCTGCCACTTCGAGTCAGTGCCGCCGCGCCTCACCAAGGATCGCGTCGAGGAGGCGGTGCAGAACCTCGTCGTGGAGGATGGCTCGACCTTCACGCCCATGGTGAAGGGCATCTCCTCGAGCGGCTAGCCCACGCTGCGGTGGTTTCTTCCGGTCAGGCGCGTCGCGACCCTGTCATCCGCCCGCCACCGAGTTGACGAGGGTGAGCCGATCTCCCGGGCGTAGTGACTGGTCGAGCTCTGCCCGGGTCTTCGCGGGGACTTCGTTGCGGAAGCAGAGTATGTGGCGGCGTAGCGCACCGGTGTCGTCGAAGATATGGAGTCCCAGCGC
>JBDLIK010000861.1:0-1898 GCA_039714895.1 Myxococcota bacterium
CACCGAGTGCCGCAGGTACACGGCCGCTCACCCCCCGGAACGAAGGTGTCGCAGCCTCAGCGCCTGCCCGCAAGCAACTTGGTCGGCACTACACGTGGACCCAGACACCCGCCACATGCGAATCCAAGCACTCACCCGCCCGCAGGCCGCGAACTCCCTTCCGATTGGGATCCAACTGGCGAAGTTGGGCTGATATGGAGTGACCCTTGTCAAGGGCTGGCTGACCGCTCGGCTCGAGCTCGCGTGGTTTCGATCGCTTGTCTCCTGGGTCGAGGTGGAGGACGGCAGCGGGGTCTGGGCGTCTTCGACGACGAGTCACTCTGATATGCGCGGGTTGCCCGGGGGCAGAGCCGCAGGACCGTGCTGCGTCGGGAGGGTTGCGCCGTCTAGGATCGCGGGTCCGGAAGGCGAAGCCTTCCTGTCGCATAGCCCGGTCGCGCGTCCCTCCGAGCCGTGCCCGGCCGTCGCTGCCGTCCTCGTTCGACCTCCTCCTGGTTCGACGGATCGATCTGGGGGTCCGGGATCGGTCAGGTCCTCTCGGGCCCCTTCGGATCCAGCGCCGCCCACAGGAATCCCACGAGCTCGCGCCCCACGGCCACCACCACCTGGTTGTGCGCCTTGCCCCGGGCGAGCAGCCGCCGGTAGCGCGCGTGCAGTCGGTGCTGCGCCCGGTCGGCAATCGCGATCACCCGCGCCGGTTGCCCCTTACGCCGTTCGCGCAGCCGGAAGCCCACCGCAGGACGGTGCCGGTAGTGCCAGGCCGCCTCCACGAGCAGGCGCCGCACGCGGACGTTGCCCGCGCGCGTGATGCCTCCGCGGCGTTCCTTGCCCCCGCTGGAGCGTTCGCTCGGCACCATCCCGACGTAGGCCATCAGCTGGCGCGGCGAAGCGAAGCGCCGCCAGTCGTGGATCTCCGCCAGCAGCGAAAGCGCCGTGAGCGTGTCGATCCCCCGGAAGCAACGCAGCCACCCCACGGGCTCGGCCCACGGGGCTTCCTGGGCGACGGCCCCGATCTTCGCATCCAGCGCGGTAAGCCGGCCCTCGAGCTGCTCAAGAGCCAGCAGGTGATCATCGAAGATCGCCTGATCCGCGGCGTGCTCGAAGCGCCGTCCCCGCAGCCACTCCAGGTGCGCCCGGGTCCAGGCCTTGCGTCCTTGCGTCCAGCGCACGCTGCGCCGCAAGAGGAGCTTCGAGAGCCGGTGGCGGACCCGGGTCTGATCGCGCTTCACCGCCTCCCGCGCTCGGCACAGGTCGCGCACTGCTTCCTGCTCGGGCGTCGGCGCGTGCACGGCGGTCAGCAGCCCGCTGCGCAGCAGCTCCCCCAGCTTCCGCGCGTCGCGGCGGTCCGTCTTGATCCGGTCTCCGGGCTTCACCGGGATCAACGCCGGGGCGATCACCATGCAACCCACCCCCAGCCGCTCCAGCTCCCGCAGCAGCCCGTAGCCCAGCGGCCCCGCCTCGTAGGCGCAGACCACCTCCCCGGGGGCCCGGCGCCGAAGCCGCCGCACGAAGCGTCGCAGTCCTTCCGACGTGTTCGCGAACGCGTCCTCCGCAGGCCACGCCGCCTCGGGCAGCAGCGTCGCCGCGTGGATCGTCTCCTGGTGGGCATCCAGACCGACGTAGGTGATATCCTGGCTCATCGACCGGCTCCTTTCGCATGCGGCTCTACCGCCCTCGGGCGGCAACCCGCGGGAATAGGGCCTTCGCGGCCCCGTACTCAGTCCTTACTGAGCACGAGCTTTGCGAATGGAGCCGGTCACTCCATATGGTCTAGGAACCTCTCCGCCCCCGAATCCGGGGTTTTCCCCGGGGGAAGATTGACAGGGGGAGGACGGGGACGAGCTTTCCGGGCTCGACTCGAGGTGAAAGGGCGGACATGGCAGACACCGGCAAGGTCA
>JBDLIK010000862.1:0-1895 GCA_039714895.1 Myxococcota bacterium
GATCGTTGCGTTCGCTGCAGCACGAGGTTGCGGGTTCGCGACGAAGTCATCGAGTGCGGCATCTGCTCGGGGGTCTATCACTCGGGGCTGACCGCCGAGGGCGAGCAGCTGGGCTGCTGGGAGTACGATCCGAGCTGCCAGGTCTGCGGGCACTACCGCGCCGAGATCAACTGGAGCCCGCAGGACTTCGGCGATGCGTGAGGGCGCCGAGACCAGGCTGCTCGCGCAGTTTGGCGCGGCGGACCTCCGGCGGCTGGCCGAGGCGACGCTGGCCATCGTCGGCCTGGGCACGGTCGGGGGCGGCCTGAGCCTGCACGCCGCGCTCCTGGGAGTGCGCCAGCTCCTGGTCGATTGCGGCCTGATCGACGTCGAGAACCTGGGCAGCCAGTCCTTCCCGGACATCAGCGTGGGGGACCCGAAGGTCTTCGTCCGCGCCTGGCAGGCCCGGCTCCTCAACGGGGACTGTCCGGTGGAGCCCATCCACGCCCGGGTCGAGGACCTGGGCTTCGCCCGTCTGGCGGATGCCGACCTCCTGGTGAGCAGTCTCGACAGCCGCCGCTCGCGCCTGGCGGTCAACGAGCTTTCCCTGTCCTGGAAGATCCCGATGCTGGACCTTGCGGTGGCCGAGGCGGGTCAGGGTCTGCTCGGCTCGGTCGCGCTCTACCACCCGGGGGTGGAGGGCTCCGCTTGCTACGCCTGCCGCATGGAGATGCAGGCGTTCGCTGCGGCGAGTCGCGAGGGACGCCCGGCTGGCTGTCCGAGCTGGCGAGCTCGTTCGGCCCCGGTGACCGCGCCGACGCTGGCTTCATCGGCGCTGGCGGCCATCACCTCGGGCTTCGGGATGCTCTGGGCCATCGAGACGCTGGCCGGGCGAAGCGAGGCCCTGGCCGGCCGGCTCCTGCTCCTGCAGGGCCTGCCGGTGCGCGTGAGCGAGGTCCGGCTGACCCGCTCTCCCCGCTGCGTGGCCGAGCATCACTCGAGCCTCCCCCTGCGCGAGCCGGCCGGCGACACGGTCGGCGACCTCTTCGAGACCGCTTGCCGGGACCTGGCAGGGGAGCCCGAGGTGCTGGTGCTCCACGGGCGGGTGCTGGCGTTCGGCCTCGTCTGCGAGCGCTGTGGAGATCGCAGCGGGCTGGTCCGGGCCACCCAGGCGCTGACCGACGACGAGGTGCGTTGCGATCGCTGCGGAGCGGAGGAGATGGTTCCGCTGGCGCTCCGCGATCGGCTGCTTCCGTCGGAGGCCAAGCCGCTCTTCGACCTGCACTGGCCCGAACTCGGCTTGCCCGAGGACGACGTGGCGAGCGCCGTGCTGGGCGATCGCATCACCCACTACCGCGTCCACCCCCGCAGCGAACGCGGCACCCATGGCAGGAAGGAGTCCAGCTGGTGAGCGCCGTCCACCGCTCGTTCCTCCGCGAGGCAGAGCGCGAGGCCCAGGCCTGCAACCGCGAGAGCGGAGTGTTGCGGCTTCTCGGCGACCCGGTCTCGGGGCATCCCCCGAGCCGTTTTCACGGCCTGCTGCGCGAGGTGCAGCACTTCGTGCGCGAGCCGGGGGGTGCCGTGCACGTCTCCGACGATCCCATTCCCTTCTCGATCCACCTTCCCGAGGACTATCTGCGTTCGGTGGATCCGGCTCTGCAGTTCCGGATCGTGGAGCTCCACGCGCCGCTCTTCCATCCGAACGTTCGCGGCCCGCTGGTGTGCATGGGGTCCCGCTTCCGGCCGGGCACCCGGCTGCGCAGCGTCGTCGAGCATGTCTACGCGCTCTTCGCGTCGCACGTCTTCGCCACCGAGGACGCCTTCTGTCCCGAAGCGCGGGACTTCTACCGGCGCCACACCGCCCGCGCCCGGTCGCTGCAGGCGGCCCCGCTCTGGCGGCGCCCGCTGGCGGCCCG
>JBDLIK010000863.1:0-1894 GCA_039714895.1 Myxococcota bacterium
AGCGGCGCGGCCGCCGTCCCGAGCCGGGGACGCAGGTAGCGGTACACGAGAACCGCGAAGGCGGGAGGCGAGGCGTAGACGGCGACCAGCAGAGCCGTGAACGCCCAGGCGGCCGGTGTCGCAACGCCGTACTCCACGGCCAGGGCGTGCACCAGCCAGCGGACGATCAAGAGCCCGCGCAGCAGCGAGTACGCGTAGGTGAGGAGCCCAGCTCGCCGGGGATCCATTCGCTCCACCGCCCAGAAGAGGGGGACGAGCATCCCCCAGCCGAGCGGCCAGAGAGCGGCGGGGGGATAGGCGAGGACGGTGAGCAGCACCGAGGCCGCCACCGCCAGCAATTCCGGCGCCGGGCCCGCAGCGCGGCCGGGAATGTCGGCTGGCTCCGGGAGGCCCTATCCCTTGCCGAGCTCCTCGTCGATCCGCTTCTTGAACTCCTCGTAGGGCTGGGCACCCGAGAGGTAGCGGCCGTTGATGAAGAAGCTGGGCGTTCCGCTCACACCGAGAGAGGCGGCCTCGGACGAGTCGGCCTCGACCCGCTTCTTCACGGCCTCGGAGGCGGAGTCGGCCTTGAACTTCTCGACGTCGAGGCCGAGGTCCCGGGCATACTTCTCGTAGGCCTCGGAGCTCAGGTCGCGCTGGTTGGCGAAGATGGCGTCGTGCATCTCCCAGAACTTGCCCTGGCGATGGGCGGCCTCGGCGGCCGCGTGCGCGCCGGGTGCGTTGGGGTGGATGCGCAGGGGCAGGTGCTTGAAGACGAGCTGCACCTGGTCTCCGTACTCCTCGCGGACCTTCTGAAGGGTCGGCCAGACCCGGCTACAGAACGGGCACTGGAAGTCGCTGAACTCGACGATCTGGATCTTCGCGTCCTCGGAGCCGAGCACGGGGGAGTCCTTGACGCCAACCGAGTACTCCTTGGCGGGATCGGGTCGCCGGGAGCGTGAGGGCGACGGGGCCGGCCGATCCGGGACGGCTGCCTGCTCGACGGCCCCCCCGAGGTCGGTGAGGGCTTCGCGCACGCCGGCGAGCTCCCCGATGCCTGCATCCACGGAGGAGGAGACCATGTAGGCCCCCCCCATCACGGCGAGGCCGAGGATCACGGCGGCGAGGACGATGGGTCCACCAGAGGAGTTGGGCACGGGACCTCCCTTCGGGTTCGTTCGCGGGCTCGTTCTGGGGGCTGGTGGCCGGGCAGGATAGCGCTTCGCGGGAGCCCTTCCCCAGATCTTTCCCCGCGGGGAATTGAACCGATGCCGGCCGGAGCTCTACCCTCCATCGTGCAGGAGGGCGTGCTGCTTGAGTCCCGGCGCTGAGCCCATCTCCGCCTCTGGGCACTCGATCGTGCTCTTCGACGGCGAGTGCAACCTGTGTGAAGGAGTGGTCCGCTTCGTGGTGCCGCGAGATCCCGAGCGCCGCTTCCGCTTTGCGGCTCTTCAGTCCGCGCTCGGTCGGGAGCTGCTCCAGCGCCACGGGCTCTCCACCGCCGAGTTCGGCACCTTCGTCCTGATAGACGGCGCGCAGTGCCTGACGCGCAGCGATGCCGCTCTCGCCCTGGTGAGCGGGCTCTCCGGGGGCTGGGCCGGGCTCCGGCTGCTGCGCGTGGTGCCCCGGGGCCTGCGGGACGGGGTCTACGCCTGGGTGGTGCGCAACCGCTACCGCTGGTTCGGGCGCAAGGACTCCTGCCTGGTCCCAGGACCGGAGCTGCGGGAGCGCTTCCTGAACGGAGGCCCCGTGGACTCCTAGCTCGCCTCGCGGAGCAGCGGCAGCCGCTGGCGAGGGCTCGGCGGCGGGTCCTGATGGCGCTCCGGCTCGCGATCCTCCTCGTCCTCGACGTGGAGGATCAGGAGCTGGGGCAGGAACGGGTCTCGATTCTCGGGCATGTCAGTGGGGAGCCCGG
>JBDLIK010000864.1:0-1887 GCA_039714895.1 Myxococcota bacterium
CGGCTCGAGCTGCTGCGGGACGAGGTCCTGCGCCGGGCGTGGCTGCCCATCGCGGGCCTGCGGGACTTCCAGAAGTTCCTGAGCGAAGCGCGAGACACCAGGCGGGAGCTGTTGATCCGCGCCCGCGCGGCGCTGGAGACGCTCGGGACCACGATGCGTGCTGCGTCCGAGACCCCGCTCAACCGCGAGATCGGGCCCCACCGGCGCTTCGACTGGCTCACCACCGAGATCGCCGACGTGAAGGAGATCCGCAAGGCGCTCGGCGGCTCGCTCAACGACGTGGTGCTGACCGTGGTGACGGGCGCCCTGCGCCGCTTCCTCACGCGCCGTCAGGTGGATCCCAGCCGGCTGGAGTTCCGCATCCTCACCCCCGTCAGCGTGCGCGGCAAAGGCGAGCAGGGAGGCCTCGGGAATCGGGTGTCCGCCTGGGTATTCGAGCTGCCGCTCGGGGAGCCCGATCCACGCCGGCAGCTCGCCGCGATCTCCAAGCGGACGGCGGAGCTCAAGGAGTCGCGTCAGGCGGTGGGAGCGGAGATCCTGACCCAGGTGGCGGAGTGGACCCCGTCCACCCTCCTCGCGCTCGGCGCCCGCAACGTCACGCGACTGCTGCCCTTCAACATGGTGGTGACGAACGTGCCGGGGCCCCAGGTGCCGATGTACATGCTGGGAGCTCGGATGCAGGCCGTCTATCCCCACGTGCCCCTGGCCGACCACCTGGGCCTGGGGGTAGCGCTGCTCAGCTACCACGGCCGGCTCCATTGGGGAATGAACGCCGACTACGACCTCGTCCCGGATCTGCACGAGTTCGTGCTCGCGGTGGAGGCCGCCTTTACCGAGCTCCTGGTCCTGGCGCGCGGTCCCACGCCGGAGGGCGCCGAGGGCTGAGCTGAGCCGAACGGAGAAGCGCCCCGGGACCTTTCGGCCGCCGGGGCGCTGCGTCCGAGCTTCGCCCCCCCCATGGCTCCACTCGGATCTGTCCCTACGTTTCGGCACGGCGCAGCCCGACTTGAGCAAGAATCTGCGCCGGGAGTGCGATTTCCTGATGACGCAGCTCCGCCTCTCCGAGGAGAACCTGGCAGCCTACCTGGCGGGCATCGGGCTCATCCCCCAGGGGGAGCCGATCCGGGTCGAGCGGGCGGGCGACGGGAACATCAATTGGGTCCGGCGGGTACAGCTCCGCTCGGGCTCCTCCTGGGTGGTCAAGCAGGCCCGGCCGACGCTCGAGCGGTTCCCCGAGTACCGGGTGCCCACCGAGCGGATCGTCTTCGAGTCCCGCTACTACCAGCTCGCGCGCCCCCTCGAGCCCGGCCCGAGCTGCTGCCCGGGGGTGATTCACTTCGACGAGCGCGAGCGGGTGCTGGTCCTGGAGGACCTGGGCAAGGCCGAGCGCCTGGATGCGGCCCTGGCGCGGGGGGCCGAGGTCGGCTCCGCGTTCGTGGCGCTCGCGGGCTTCCTGGCGGCGGTCCATCGGGGAACCGCCGGGACGGACCTGGCCGGCCGCTTCCCCAACGACGCCATGCGCCGCCTGCACGGAGAGCACATCTTCGAGCTGCCCTTGCGCGAGAACGACTTCCCGCTCTCCCCCGCCCTCCGCGCGCGATCCGCACGACTCGCCACGGACCGGGGGCTCGTAGTCCTCGCGGATGCCGCCTACCGACGATATCTCGAGCCGCGCGGCGCCCTCGTGCACGGGGACGCCCAGGCGGGCAACGTGCTCCTCGCAGACGGAGGTCCCCGACTGCTGGATGCAGAGATCGCCCACCAGGGAGATCCGGCCTTCGACCTGGGGACTCTCTTCGCCCACCTCCTGCTCTGGTCCGTGGCGCTCGGCCGCCCGGAGAAGGCCCGGCGGCCGATCTCGGATGCCTGGCAGGCCTACGCTGCGCT
>JBDLIK010000865.1:0-1883 GCA_039714895.1 Myxococcota bacterium
CGGCGCGGGCGGCTGCGCACCCTGCGCCCCTTCACCCCCGCCCCCGAGCGCTTCTGCATCTTCGAGTACATCTACTTCTCGAGGCCCGACTCGAACCTCCTGGGACACAACGTCTACGACTTTCGCAAGGAGCTGGGGCGGGTCCTGGCCCGCGAGCATCCCGTGGGCGCCGACATGGTGGTCCCCGTGCTCGACTCGGGAAACGCCGCGGCCCTCGGCTACGCCGAGGAGTCGGGCATTCCCTACGAGACGGCCCTGATCCGCAATCACTACGTGCGGCGCACCTTCATCGAGCCCGCCCAGTCGATCCGGCACTTCGGTGTCAAGGTCAAGCACAACGCCATCCGCGGCTACGTCGAGGGCAAGCGTGTGGTCCTGGTGGACGACTCGATCGTGCGCGCCAACACGCTCATCAGGCTCGTCACGATGATGCGGGATGCCGGCGCCCGGGAGGTGCATGCGCGCATCTCGGCGCCGCCCACCGTCGGACCGTGCTACTACGGGATCGATACCCCGACCCGTGAGGAGCTGATCGCCTCGAACCACAGCGAGGAGGAGATCCGCAACATCATCGGCGCCGACACTCTCGGCTATCTCTCGCTGACGGGGCTGCGGGCCCTCGGTGCCGGGCTCAAGCGAGGCTTCTGCGACGCCTGCTTTTCCGACGAGTACCCGATTCCCCGCGACGCCCGGGAGAAGCCGCCCCAGCTCTCGCTGTTCCGAGAAGTGGAGCGCGAGGCGGAAGAGGACTGAAGGAGAGGCCATGCGGCTCCGAGGGATGCTCGACCTGCCCGCCCTCGAGCGGGGGGTCGAGGCCGGAGAGATCGAGACGGTGGTGACGGCCCTGCCGGATCTCTACGGCCGTCTGGTGGGCAAGCGCATCGTGGGGCGCTTCTTCCTGGAGGAGACCGCCGCCCACGGCATGCACGTCTGCGACTATCTCCTCGCCTGTGACATGGAGATGGACCCGACACCCGGCTACGCGTTCACGAGCTGGGAGACGGGCTACGGCGACCTCTGCGCCATGCCGGATCTCGGCACGCTGCGCCGGGCCGCCTGGCTGCCGGCGACGGCTCTGGTGCTCTGCGACGCCGTCACGGAAGCCGGCGCGGGACCGGTGCGGGTGGCGCCACGCCAGGTGCTGAAGCGGCAGCTCGAGCGCGCGCGCGCGGCGGGGCTCGTCCCCAAGATGGGCAGCGAGCTCGAATTCTTCCTGTTCCGCGAGGGGTATGGGGACGCCCGAGCCAAGGGATATCGGAAGCTGCTCACCAAGCAGGACTACGTCGAGGACTACCACCTCCTCTCGGGCACCATGGCTGAGGACGTGATCGGCGCCATCCGCCGGGACGTGGACGCCTCGGGGATTCCCGTGGAGTTCAGCAAGGGGGAGTGGGGTCCGGGTCAGCACGAGATCAACCTGCGCTTCGCTCCGGCCCTCGAGATGGCCGATCGCCACGTGATCTACAAGCTCGCCGCCAAGGAGATCGCCTTCTCGAAGGAGCACTCCCTCACCTTCATGGCCAAGTGGGACGCCCGCTATGCCGGGAACAGCCTTCACATCCACCTCTCCCTGTGGAGCCTCGAGGACGAGGCCCTGTTCGGCTCCGAAGAAGAGGTGTATCCGGGCGTGCGCTGCTCGAAGGTCTTCCGCCACGCCCTCGGGGGGTTGCTCGCGCACGCCCGGGAGCTTGCCTGGTTCTTCGCGCCGAACCCGAACTCCTACAAGCGCTACCGCGAGGGGACCTTCGCCCCCACCGGCATCGCCTGGAGCCTCGACAACCGGACCGCCGGCTTCCGCATCGTGGGCCATGGCCCCTCGCTGCGCATCGAGTGCCGGATCCCCGGTGCCGATGCCAACCCCTACCTCGCCTACGCGGCGCTGG
>JBDLIK010000866.1:0-1882 GCA_039714895.1 Myxococcota bacterium
GTGGAGGTCTCCGATGGCCTGCTGCGTCTTTCCACCGAGCACTTCGAGTTCCGTGACCCCTCCCAGGTCTACCTGAACTTCGAGCTGGAGGGCCGCCCGTACTTTTTTGCGGCCCCGATCCTCTCCGATCCTGGAGCGGATTCTCTGGAGATCGGATGGCCGGCAGTGGTCTACGAGGCCGAACGCAGAGACCGGGGACGTCGCCCTCCCGGGGATGAAGCGGGAGATCCAGAGACCGTGGCGCTCCGGGGAGCGCGAGAGCAGGTGGCCGAGGCCCGGGTGGTGGACGTGTCGCCGGGGGGCCTCGGCGTGGAGGCGCCGGCGGAGCCGGTGCTGCATCCGGGCGCCCGGGTCGAGGTCGATCCGCTCGGAGGGGACCCCCGGGGATGGCTCTCCTACGGCCGGGTTCGGAGTCGACGCCCCGCGCCGGACGCCAACGGATGGGTGCGGCTTGGCCTGGAGCTCTCCAGCGATCCCTGGCCGAGCTTGCTTCCGGTGGAGCGTCGGAGCAAGATCCTCGAAGGTTCGCAGCGGCACGGGTCGAGCCGGGTGCCGGCGCTGGACGCAGCGTCCGCCGTCGCCGGCAGCGTCGCCCCCCGTCCCCGCGTGGTCCGGTATCCGAACCCGCAGGGTGAGCAGATCTGCGGAATCGTCGACGTCTGGGGAGACCCGCGCGGCGCGGCGGCGGTGATCATCCCCTCGGCGTGGGGGAGAACCAAGGAGACCCTGCTTCCCCTGGCGCTGACCATCGGGGCAACGTTCCATGCTGCCGGGGAGCCCGTCACGGTGGTGCGCTTCGACGGTATCCGGCGCAGGGGAGAGTCCCATCGGGACCCCGGGTGCCAGGGTCCCGAGGACGAGAACCTCCGGTTCACCTTCTCCCAGGGAGCGCGCGACATCCACGCCACGCTCGACTACCTGGAGCGCAGTCCCGAGTTCCAGCCCTCCACCTGCGTCCTGGTGACCTTCAGCGTCGCCTCCATCGAAGGACGGCGGGCGCTCGCCTCCGACCAGACGGGCAGATTGGGAGGCTGGGTGAGCGTGGTGGGTTCCGCGGATGCGCAGTCGTTGACGCGGGTCATCTCGGGCGGCGTGGACTTCTTCGGCGGGATCGAGCGGGGGATGCGCTTCGGCATGCAGGAGATCCAGGGCCTGCTGGTGGACATGGATCATGCCGGCCGCGATGCCGTCTCCCAGGGACTCGCGTTCCTCTGCGACTCGCGCCACGACTTCGCCAGCATCCGGGCCCCCATCACCTGGCTCCACGGTCGTCACGATGCCTGGATGGATCTCGGGCGCATCCGAGATGCGCTCTCCTTCGGCGACACCTCGCAACGACGGCTCATCGAGATCCCCACCGGCCATCAGCTTCGGACCAGCCGGGAGGCTCTCGAGACCTTCCAGCTGATCGCAAGCGAGGCTGGGCGCATCTCCCTTGGGAACCCCCTGCCTCCGGTGCCTCCTGATCTCGGGGCGCTCGATCGCCGACGCAAGACCGAGATGGAGCGGCTCGAAGCCACCCGGGCCGACCTGCGGGGCTTCTGGAAGGACTACGTGGTGGGCCGGGAAGGCGGGGACGGTATGGAGCTCGTCACCAACGCGCGCCCCTACGAGGCCCTGATGGAGCGACAGATCGACGACCTGTCCCTCGAGGCCGGCGACCGCGTGCTCGATCTCGGCTCGGGCGCGGGGCCCTTCCCGCTGCAGCTCGCCCGCAGCGAGCCTCCGGGGCAGCTGCGGATCGTCGAGATGGACGTCGTGCGCGAAGCGCTCACGCGCACCCGGGTGCGCATGGCCGGGAGGACGGACGAGTCCTCGGGACTCGACGTCCAGTTCGCCCAGGCGGATCTGGACGGCGTCCGGGGGAGAGGGTCGATCCCCT
>JBDLIK010000867.1:0-1872 GCA_039714895.1 Myxococcota bacterium
GGAGCGCCGTGCAGCGCAAGGCCAAGAACGCGTGGCTGGCGCTCATGGCCGACGACGTCTGCATCGAGGATCCCATCGGGGTCTCGCCGCTCGACCCGGTGGGCAAGGGACACTGCGGGAAGGCGGCGCTGGACGCCTTCTGGGATCGCAACATCGCGCCGACGGTGATCCGCATCGAGCCCCACCACTCCTTCGCGGCGGGCAAGGAGTCAGCCCACCTGCTCACCCTGGAGACGAGCTTTCCCAATGGAGCGAGGACGACGGTGACAGGGATCTTCACCTACCGCGTGAACGATGCAGGCAAGCTCGTCTCGCTGCGCGGCTACTGGCAGCTGAAGGACGCCCGCATCGACCCACCGCCCGCCGCGACGCCCGGCTAGCGCCGACCCGGGTCGGGTACACCGAACAGACGCGCCGCCTCCTGGGCGCAGAGCCCCGCGCCGGGCAGCGAGACCTCGACCCACCGGGCCACGTCGAGGGCGAGGGAGAGGTCCTTCTCGGCCAGTCGCATGGCCGCGCCCATGCGGCTGCCCAGGAACTCGTTGTCCGGTGCGGCTTCGAGGGCATTGCGTCCGGCGAGCATCAGGCGCGCGTTGTCGTTCATGAGCCAGGAGAGAACCTGCAGCAGGATCTCGGGGTCGAGTCCTGCGTGCCGGGCCAGACGATCGGCCTCCACGAAGCCCTGCCAGGCCACGTACTGTGCCAGGTTGTTGCAGAGCTTGGCCACCGCGCCCATGCCGAGCGCGCCACAATGGGTGATCTCCGCGGCCGAGGTCTCCAGCACCGGACGGCAACGCTCGAGCACCTGCGCATCGCCTCCGACCATGTATCGGAGCTGGCGGGCCTCGGCGCCGCGCGGCCCACCGGTCATCTGGGCGTCCACCACGGCGACCCCCGAGGCCGCGGCCTGCTCCCCCAGGCGCCGCGCGGTGTCGGGATGGATGGTGCCGTGCAGGGCGATGATCGTGCCGGCGGCGGCACCCGCCAGGATCCCGTCCTCGCCGGCGACCACTGCGAAGGTCGCCGCGTCGTCCACCACGCAGACGCCGACCATCTCGCTGCGCTCCCCCACCTCCCGGGCGCTGGCGGCGGCCTTGGCGCCGGCCTCGAGCAGCGGCGCCATGGCTTCCTCCTGCAGGTCGAAGACGATCACCTCGAAGGTTCCCCCACAGAGGTTGCGCGCCATGGGGGCACCGATGTTCCCGAGTCCGATGAAGCCCACCCGCTGGATCACGACGGCGTTCCTCCAAGGGGTCCACCATAGCCCCCCGGACCCGGCCCGCCTCCCTCCTCTCCACTAGAATGACCCCCTCGGAGGCCCACGATGCACCGACCGGATCTGAGCGATCCCGCCCAGCGCACCCTGGGAAGCGTGTTGCGCCACCAGGCCGAGCGAATTCCGGATGAGCTCTTCGTGCAGGCCGGGCAGGGCCGCTACAGCTACGGACGCGTCGACGAGCTGGCCAACGCCTGGGCGGCCGGCCTGCGGGATCTCGGGGTGGGGCAGGGCGACACCGTCGCCTTCTTCCTGCGCAGCGGTCCCGAGTTCGTCTTCGCCACCTTCGGGGCCATGAAGCTGGGCGCCATCTGGGTGCCGACCAACGTCGACTACAAGGGGGAGTGGCTGCGGGGCAGCCTCGCCGACAGCCGGGCCCGGGTGCTGGTGGTGGACGCCGACCTGATCCCGCGGGTCGCCGAGGCGGCGGGAGATCTTCCCCTGGCCCACGCCGTGGTGCGGGGAGACGGGGAGGTGGGAGCCCTCGGCTGCCCGGTGACTCCTGTGGCAGAGATCGAGGATCGCAAGGCGGCGGAGCCGGAAGCCCTGGAGATCGGACCGGGGGACACCGCCGCCGTGCTCTGGACCTCGGGCAC
>JBDLIK010000868.1:0-1858 GCA_039714895.1 Myxococcota bacterium
CTGGAGGCCGGGAGGGATGCTGCCCTTGGCGATGGGGCTCTTCGCAGCCGCGCATGCGGCGGACACGGCCTTCTACGCCGATCAGGGCCTGGCTCGACCCCTGCCGCTGTTGGCGCTCCCTCTCGCTGCGGTCCTCGCCGTCTTGCAGAACCTGGCGGTCCAGGAACGGATGCGAGAGGCCTCGAAGTCGACGAAGCGCGAACGTCGGGAGAGCGAGCGCCGCTTCCGGTCCCTCGCCGACCTCTCGAACCTCGTCGTGCTGATCCTCGACCGCGCCAACCGCGTGGTCGAGTGGAACCGCACCGCCGAGGCCATCTACGGCTGGACGCGTGAGGAGGCCCTGGGCCGCGACTACCTGGAGACCTTCCTTCCCGAGGAGGTCCGCCCCGCGGTCCAGGAGGAGATCACCCGGATCCTCGCCGGCGGGCAGGCCCACGGCTACGAGAATCCCGTCCTCACCCGCCAGGGCGAGCGGATCCTGCGCTGGAACGTGACCGGACTGGTGGAAGATGATGGGCAAGCCTACGGGATCCTCTGTCTCGCCGAGGACGTCACCGACGAGCGCAGGCAGCGCGAGGAGCAGGATCGGCTCTCCGCGGCGGTAGAGCAGGCAGGAGAGGGGATCGTGGTGACGGCAGCAGACACGACGATCCTGTACAACAACCCGGTCTTCGCCGAGATGATGGGCAAGCGCACCGAAGAGATCCTGGGTCAGCCGATCCAGAGCGTGGTCTCCAGCCCCGGTGACGAAGGGCTCGTCGAGGAGGTCACGAAGACCTGGGGCGACGGGGGGCTCTGGAAGCGGCGCTACGCCAGCGAGTGGCCCGATGGCCGGCGCTTCGTGCGCGATGCGACCGTCGCTCCCGTGCGCGGCGAGGACGGCGAGGTCCTCTACGCCGTCGGCGTGATCCGGGACGTCACGCGGGAGGTCGAGCTCGAGAGCGGCTTGCTGCGCTCCCAGAAGCTCACCGCCCTCGGGACCCTGGCGGGCGGCATCGCCCACGACTTCAACAACCTGCTCACGGCCATCATCGGGGGCGCTCACCTGCTGCGGACGGCGGAAGACGCCGGGGAGGTCCGGAGCACTGCCGACGAGATCCTGGAGGCCGCGGAGCGAGGCGCTGCGCTCTCCCGCCAGCTGCTCGCCTTCAGCCGGCGCCAGCCCCTCCAGCCGGAGCCGCTTCAGCTCGACCGGATGGTCGAGAGTCTGCGGGGTCTCCTCCAGCGTCTGATCGGTGAGAACATCGAGCTCTCCACGGCGAGCGAGCCGGATCTATGGAGCGTGAACGCCGACGAGAGCCAGGTGGAGCAGGTGATCATGAACCTGGCGCTCAACGCCCGGGACGCGATGCCCAACGGAGGCAGGCTCAGGCTGCAGACGTCGAACCGGAAGCTCTGCGAGAGCGACCCCGAGGGACCGGTGGACCTGGAGCCCGGTGACTACGTGGCGCTCACGGTAGCCGACAGCGGAATGGGAATGGACGAGGAGACCCGCATCCGCGCCTTCGAGCCCTTCTTCACCCGCAAGGGTCCCGGTGAGGGGACGGGGCTCGGCCTCGCCACCGTGTTCGGGGTGGCGAGGCAGAGCGGGGGTGACGTCGCCCTGGAGAGCGCGCCGGGTCTCGGCTGCCGGGTCGTCGTGTACTTCCCGAGATCCCGAGACGTGGCGGAAGAGGCAGTGGAGGCCGTACCCACCGAGGACTCTCGGGGCGAGCGCATTCTGCTGGTGGAAGACGATCCGACCGTGCGACGCGTCACCTGCCGCATGCTCGAGACGCTGGGCTACCAGGTGAGCGAAGCCGAGAACGCGAAACAGGCGCGAGAGAAGCTCGGCGAGCTCGATGGGATCGACCTCCTC
>JBDLIK010000869.1:0-1858 GCA_039714895.1 Myxococcota bacterium
GGTCCCACGCCTGCGGCACCTTCCCCAGCGCCAACGCCTACGGGAGCCGCGGCGAGGGCCCGCAGCCGCTGCGTCTCCGGGACGGCCATCGCAGTGGCTACAGCCTCCAGGCCTTCACGGGCGACACCGGGAGATATCAGGGTCGTGACCGCTTCGCCGCGGCTCCCGTAGGCGTTGGCGCTGGGGAAGGTGCCGCAGGCGTGGGACCAGACGCAGTCGTAGCGAACCTCCACCCGTCCGAAGGCAGAGATCAGAGCCAGGGGGCCAATGCCGTCGGGCGCGACATCCCAATCGACCTCGATGTTGAGCACGTTGTACCACTGGGTGAGGTCCCAGCGATCCGAGAAGTCGAAGTCTCGGACCATGCTGCGGACCTGGGCCTCGTAGAAGCCGTGCACCTGCACGCGCCCTTCGGCGAACTCGAAGGCCGGAGCAGCCGAAGCGAGCGGGAGGAACAGCAGCGCCCCCAAGACCGACCGCAGAATGCGAGCTCGTGATCCCCCGCCCATGGCCCCTCCCTGCTTGGCACTGCGTCCCCACCGGCTGTTGCCGGCGGCCGCCCGTCGTCTCGGGGCCGAGGGCGCGGGCCGCAGCGGTACCCACCGGGCCGGGCGCTCGCCCCCGAAACGTAGAACGGCAACTCGCAGTTATACGCTCGAAGCTCCATCGGTGACAACGAGATTCTCGACGGAGACGGACGGTTGGGGAGGGGGTTGCTGTCAGCCATCGTGCGCGGCCGTGGGTCGAGGCCCTCGGCGAAACCGCTCACGGTCCACTCCCCTGCGCAGCTTCTCGGGATCCACCGGCTTCGAAGCCCAACAACGAGGGGGGTAAGGCTCCGGCCCTGGCGGCTGGACTCAGGCAACGGGCCCTCCAAGGAAGCCGGCACCGTCTACCGCGCGGGGCCAGCCTGGAGCTGGGTACCCGGCTTTCGTCGAGGGCATGCAGCAGGCCTACGCCTGGGACATCGCCAGCCGCACCGGTGCAGCCCGATCAGGGTGGACACATCGAGGTGCACGAGTTCGACTACCTGCAGGAGAATGAGATCGTCTACCAGGAGAACGGCGTAACGGTTCGAGCCTGGCCGGCCATTCACAGCCTGGATGGCTCGGTGAGCTTCAGTCTCGAGTGGGAGGGGCTCAAGTAGGTGATCGGCGGCGATACCTTTCCGAACAAGTGGTACATGAAGTTCGCCTCGGGTGCGGCCGTGGCCTCGCACGAGTGCTTCCTTCCGCCCAAGCTTCCATGAGAAAAGGTCGTCAGGTGACGGTGGGAACGCCGGAAGTACTGGTGACCCAGGCAGGATTCGAACCTGCGACACCCAGCTCCGGAGGCTGGTGCTCTATCCATGCTGAGCTACTGGGCCACCCGGGCGAGGACGAGCCTCGCGCCAAAAGCGGTGGTGGGACGTACTGGGCTCGAACCAGTGACCTCCGCGGTGTGAACACGGCGCTCTGCCAACTGAGCTAACGTCCCGCCGCCTCGGTGGTTTAGACGACTCGATCGGGGTTGGCAACGGGGCGTCGGCGGGCGGTTCAGGGGATCGCGGGAGGGGCGGAGACGGCGTTTCGCGCGGGCTCGACCTGGAGCTCGAGCTCTCTGCCCTGGAAGCTCACGCCCCTGCGCGTCCGCTGGATCTCTGTGAGCTCTCGGGTGAGCACGATGCGCCGCAGCAGGGTCTGATGGAGGCGCTCGAGCTCCAGGCGCTGGAGGGCGACCTCTTCGGCGCTGCGCGGCCTGATTATGCCAGGGACGGAGGCGTCCGGGGGAGAACCTCTAGCCCGAAGTTCTAAGCGCGTTCGCACGCAACCGCCCGTTGCGGTTGAGGAACCGCGCGAGGGCGGGGTGCAGGGACTGG
>JBDLIK010000870.1:0-1856 GCA_039714895.1 Myxococcota bacterium
AGCGTCACCGTGCTCGCGCCCGGCGCGGCGCCGAGCGCGGTGGAGAGCGGAGTCCAGGGCGAGCCCTCCTCGTCCTCGGCGAAGCAGAAGGAGAGCTTCCCGGGATTGCCGTGGGTGGCGCGGTCGACCTCACCGGGCCGTCCACCGCCCACGTTCCGCAGCACGAGCTGCAGGGCGCGGCCGATGGTGAGGTTGGCGCGGTTGCCTTGACCGAACGCATTGCGGCCCGAGTTCATCCCGATGGCCCGACGGATGGGACCGTTCACGACGATCACGGGACCCGCGGGCATGGTGGTGGCCAGCAGGCCGTGCGCGTTGAACTCCTCGGTGCAGGCCGCCTCGAGCGCTGCCAGCACCACCGGCAGATACTCCGGCTTGCAGCCCGCCATCACGGCGTTGATCGCCACCTTCTCCACGGTGCAGGGCACGAGGTCGGGCGGCACCGTCGCCACCACCTCCTCCGCTTCCCGGCTCGTGCCTTCCAGCATGGCGAGGACGCGCCTCGCGGTGGGGGGAACCAGGGGAAGCCCATCGCTCCACTCTCGATCGAACAGTGCCTCCATCTCGTCCTCGAGGGGCGCGAGCATGACGCGACGGGCACGCAGCCGATGGCCCGCGAAGCGCGCCGCAAGCTCGGGTGCCAGGTCCGGATCCACCGAGCGGGAGCCGCAGCCGGGTCTCCACTCGGGCAGGTCCGGGCCCAGGCCGGGGACTCCGCTGAGCGACTCCCATTCGGCCCGCTGCCAGCCGACGACGCGCGCCTGCTCGCGCCCGTCCTCGTCGACCCGCAGCAACGAGGGGACGGCCTCGATCTCGTGGTGCCAGGAAACCCGAAGAGAGCTGTCGTCCTCCGGACGCATGTCGGGCGGAAAATCCGGATCGTCCTGACTGTAGACGGTCAGCGGCGTGCGGGCCGCCAGCTCGCGGAGGACCGGGGCGACCAGCACACAGGTGGGGCAGTCGCGCTTCACCACCGCCACCAGGCCCGGGGGAAGGGCGGGAGCATCGGGACGCGGCATGGGACCACCTCCTGGGGAAACGGGAGCCCCCCATGATACCCTCGCACCGATGAAGCGGGGATTCATCCTAGGGGCCGTCCTCCTGGTGCTGGCGGGGGTGGCGGGGGTCTTGTACCTCGCGAGATCACTCGACTCGCTGGTGAAGCAGGTGATCGAGACGACGGGCTCCGAGCTCACGGGCACTTCTGTGCGGGTGGGCTCGGTGGAGATCGACCTGCGTTCGGGCAGTGGGACGATCCGCAACCTGCGGGTCGCCAACCCCGAAGGCTTCTCGAACGCGGACGCCTTCTCTCTGAGCGAGATCACCCTCGAGATCGATCTCGCGTCGATCACGAAGGAACCGATCGTGATCCGCACGATCCGCATCGACGCCCCGGACGCACGTCTCGAGGTGGACGCGAAGGGGCGCTCGAACTTCGAGGTGATCCAGCGCCACCTGAAAAGAGCCAGCTCTGCGAGCACGGCGCCGACGGGAGGCGCGGCAGCCGGTGGGGAGGCCCAGGGCTCCGAGAGCGAACGACGCCTGCGCATCGAGAGCTTCCGCTTCGAAAACGGGACCGTCGAATCGGACGCGCGCGCCGTGGGCGGGAGCGAGCGCAGCCAGCCCCTGCCCGCGCTGCGGCTCTCGAACGTCGGGGGCGCCGGCGGCGGGACGCCGGAGGAGATTGGCGAGCAGGTGCTCGGGGCCTTCACGCGCCAGGTCGCCAAGGTCGCGGCCGGGGCACAGCTCGAGCGCCTCATCGACGAGAATCTGGGTGGCGAGGCCGGTGAAGCCGCCAAAGGCGTGCTGCGCAAGCTGCTCAAATAACGGGCTGCGGGCGAAGCCCGCAGCCCGTC
>JBDLIK010000871.1:0-1856 GCA_039714895.1 Myxococcota bacterium
GCAGGTCGTTTCCGGCCTCCCAGTGTTGGAGGAGGAACGTGGAGGCTGCGGCGAGCAACACGGCGGCACCGACGCCGCGCAGCAGTGAGGACAGGGACTCGATCTGGCGGACGGGGATGGGTTCAGACATGGTCCGCCCCTTCCCGGCCCTGCAGGAGCTCGGCCAGCTCTTCCCGGAGGGCCTCGGTCTCCTCCGCCTCGTCGAACTCCGTCTCGAACTCGTCCTCCCCGGCGCTCGCGGGGTCGGATGCGCACTCGCCTTCGAACTCCCGCTCGACGACGCGGGTTTCCCAGCGATCAAAGAGGGCGCCGGCCTCGACCGCTCGGTCGCAGCGGACACTCGAGAGGGCCTCGGCTCGGGACTGCCGGGTGCGCAGGAGGTTGCGACGCTCCTCGAGCCTGGAGAGGCGCTCCTGGACGGCGCCCACGTCGTGGATCAGCTGCCGCTCCACGCGATCGTGCTCGTCCACCCGCCGCTCGAGCTCCCCGGCTCGGCGGCCGGCCGTCCGGCTGCGGCGCAGGCACTCCAGGGCCCGGGCCTCGTCCTCCCGCGCGCTGCGCTCGGCGCGTTCGCGCCAACGGCGTTCGGCCTCCACCTCCTCTGCCAGGCGCGCGCGCAGTCGCTCGCCGTCGCGGCGCACCCTGCCGAGCTGCACCTGGGCGCGCGCACCGGCCTGCCGGACGTCGCGGATGGTGCTCTCGGCCAGGGCTTCGTGGTTCTCCACCTGGGTCACCATCCAGTCCACGCGGGAGAGGAGGGACGAGGTCCAGAGTCTCAGTCGATTCATCGTGGATTCCTTCGTTCGGGTGTGTCCGCTCCCTTCGCAAGCCGCGTGCCGGTTCGCTCCCGGAGACCCGCGGCCCTGGCGCACCGCGCCTCTGGAAGGCGAGTTGCACGTGGCTCCAGGGTGGCGCCCCAGGACGGGGGGACATCGGGTGTCCAGCTCCCGTACAGCGGTTGCCCAGGGCCGGGCGGGCCGAGGGCCTTCGTGCGGGGCGCCGCGTGATAGCATCGTCTGGCGCGAGCGAGGAGGACGGATGCAGGATCACGGCGAGATCGAGGCCATCAAGCAGCTCAAGTACCGCTATATCCGCTGCCTGGACCTGAAGCGCTGGGACGAGATGGCCGAGTGCCTGTGCGACGACGTGCGCTCGGCCTACGGAGATGGGAAGTACTCGTTCCAGGGGCGCGAGGCCCTGCTCGAGTTCCTGCGCACGAGCCTGGGCCGCGACATGATCACCGCACACCACGTCCACCAGCCCGAGATCGAGCTGACGAGCGCCACCGCCGCCCGCGGGACCTGGGCCCTCGAGGATACGGTGATCAATCCCGGCCAGGGATTCACGGTCCGGGGGGCCGCCTTCTACGAGGACGAGTACGAGAAGGTGGACGGACGCTGGCGCATCAAATCGACGGGCTATCGGCGTCTCTACGAGGAGTTCGAGTCGCGCCAGGAGCGCCCGGGGCTGCGCCTCACGGCCAACCGCTGGGCCGACATCAGCTGAGGCGAGCATTAGAAGCGCCGCCGCGCCGATTGGCACGTGGGCTCGCGGGGTTCAGGAAGCAGAGGGGGCGGCGAGGCGCTCGACGCCCTCGAGGGCGCAGCGCACCCGGTCGATGAGTGTCTCCGCTTCGTAGGGCTTGCGGAGCAGCCCGACGACCCCGTGTTCCGAGAAGTGGCGCAGGGTCGTCTCGTCGCCGAATCCCGTGGCCAGGATCACCGGGATCTCCGGCCGGTCCCGGCGCAGCGACCGCAGGACCTCCTCGCCGCCGAGGTCGGGCATCAGGACATCGAGGAGCACCACGTCGATGCGCGATCCGTCCGCCACGCGCTTGAGCGCCTCGCGCCACCCGC
>JBDLIK010000872.1:0-1848 GCA_039714895.1 Myxococcota bacterium
CGTCGACGTGCTGCTCGAGCGCCCGATCCCGCTCGTTCGCAATTTCACCGAGCAGCTTCTGACCTATGCCATCGGGCGCCCCGCGACGTACCTCGATCAGCCGACGATCCGGCTTCGTCGCTCCATGGCGGCCGTCGATCAGTACGACCAGCCCCAGAAGGCGAGGGTTCTTGTTCAGGTAGGCCTCCATGAGCGGGACCCACTTCTGCTGTACCTCCTTCGAGACCTTGGCGTACCCGTAGCCCGGGAGGTCCACGAGGAGCCACCGGTCGTCGATCCGGAAGAAGTTGATCTCTCGCGTGCGCCCGGGATCCTTGGACACCCGCGCCAGCTTCTTCCTTCCGAGCAGCGCGTTGATCAGGCTGGACTTCCCGACGTTGGAGCGGCCGGCGACCGCTATCTCCGGCAGGCTGTCAGGAGGGGGTTGGCCCGGCTTCGCGATCGCGCCGACGAACTCGGCGGTCCGGACCGGCAAGAGAGCAGCGGCTAGGGGCGAGGGCTGGCCGGCTCGCGGCCGGTCAGGCCTCCTTGCGCTCGGACTCGGGCTCCAGGATGAGGAGCGGGGTCTGCCCGTCTTCGATCGTCTCGCGGGTGATGATCACCTCGCGGACGTCCTGTCGGGAGGGAAGCTCGAACATCACGTCGAGCATCACGTCCTCGAGGACGGCCCGAAGCCCACGGGCACCCGTGCCGCGGTCGGCCGTGCGGGCGGCAACCGCACGGAGCGCCTCCGGGTCGAAGGTGAGGCCGACGCCCTCGAGCTCGAACATCTTCGCGTACTGCTTTATGAGCGCGTTCTTGGGCTTCTGGAGGATGTCCACGAGGGCGTCCTCATCCAGTTCGTGCAGCGCGACCACCACAGGGATCCGCCCTACGAGCTCGGGGATGAGCCCGTACCGCAGCAGGTCCTCGGGCTCGCAATGCTCGAACGGGTTGTCGCTGATGCGCGCTTCCTCCTCCGGGTCGCTGAAGCCGATCAGCCGCTTGCCGAGCCGGCTTTCGATGATGTCCTCCAGGCCGTCGAACGCTCCGCCGCAGATGAACAGGATGTTCTTGGTGTCGATCTGAATGTACTCCTGCTGCGGATGCTTCCGGCCTCCCTGAGGCGGAACGGAGGCCACGGTGCCCTCGAGGATCTTCAGGAGAGCCTGCTGCACGCCCTCGCCCGAGACGTCTCGCGTGATGGAGGGGTTGTCGCTCTTTCGGGCGATCTTGTCGATCTCGTCGATGTAGACGATGCCCCGCTCGCACTCGGCGACGTTGTAGTCGCCGGCCTGGAGCAGACGCACCAGGATATTCTCGACGTCCTCGCCGACGTAGCCCGCCTCGGTAAGGGTCGTGGCGTCGGCGATCGTGAACGGAACCTGGAGCATGCGGGCGAGCGTCTGCGCCAACAGGGTCTTTCCGACGCCCGTTGGACCGAGGAGAAGGATGTTGGATTTCTCGATCTCGACCTCGTCGACGAGACCCTGGTTGTTGATGCGCTTGTAGTGGTTGTAGACGGCGACGGACAGGCTCTTCTTCGCCTCTTCCTGGCCGATGACGTACTCGTCGAGGATGTCCTTGATCTCGAGTGGCGGCGGGATGTCGGTGAAGCGACCGGCGGCTTCGCGCTCCTCCTCTTCCGCCAGGATCTCGTTGCAGAGCGCTATGCACTCGTTGCAGATGTAGACATTCGGTCCGGAGATGAACTTCTTTACGCTCTCCTTGGACTTCCCGCAAAACGAGCAGCGTAGATTCTTCTCGCCCGCCATGCTATCGCCTCTCTGCCCTCTCCGTTCTGCCTAGGCCTCTACCTCGATCTTCTCGACCTTGGCCTCGGTGAGCTTGCCGTTCCCCGCCGACCCG
>JBDLIK010000873.1:0-1830 GCA_039714895.1 Myxococcota bacterium
ATGGCTTTTGCCTCTCCGAGCGACGGCTGGCTGATGAGCTTCAAGGCCACATAGACGATGTGCGTAATGAAGTAGCCGAAGATCACCATGGCGAACACGCGGTGAAAAAACGCCGCGACCTGAAGGCCGCCCAAGAAGCGCACGAGCCCTCTCGCCCAGGGAGCGTAGGAGAAATGAAGCGGGATGCCGGTAAGTACCAGCCCCAGGAAGGAGATCACGACCAGAACGTGAAGAACTCGCTCCAGCGGTGTGAACCGCCAGTAGAGCGGACCTTCGCCTCGTTCCGATGCGCTGAGCGGTTCCCTCATTTGGAGCGTCGCCTCCTCATCGATCAGCCCGCGTCTTCACTCGCCTCGGCCCCACCGCCCGAATCAGCCTCGCCGCGCTCACCTCGGAATCGCTCGATCACCATCCGCGCTCCCCACAGGGCCGTGTGAAGCCCGAAGAACCCGAAGACGCCCAGCAGCAGTAGGGTCATGAGCATCCGGGCCCCGTAGAGCTTGGGGTATTTCCCGCGCTGGGTCGGATCCCCGTGCGAGTAGTACTGGGCGAAGTTCTCGTTCGCCCCCTCGTGGCACCGGCGGCATGTCTCGACGAGGTTCCGAGGATTGACCGAGGACCGGGGGTCATCGGGTGGGAACATCGCGTGCGGCGTGTGGCAGTCGCTGCACTTCGCCGTGAGCCCGTAACCCAGCTTCGTGACTTTGCCGTGGTAGGTGTCCGAGTAGGTGTCGTACAGCTCCTCGTGGCAGTCGCCGCACTCCTCCACGACGCCCACGAACCAGTCCTGTGCGTCCGCCCGGACTATTCCGTGCGATGAGTGGCAATCGGAGCAGACGGGCGCGGGCCGGTCGGTCGGCGAGCGTCGCCCCTCGGCGCGGGCGACTCCGTGCGCCGACTGCTCGTAGGTCTCCACGAGCCCCACGTGACAGCGCCCGCAGGTCTCGACGATGTTGTCGGGGTTGATCCTCGAGGCAGCCGAGTCCGCGCTCAGCACCCGGTGCGAACCGTGGCAGTCGTTGCAGGTCGCCGAGATGACGAGACCGGAGCGGGTGAGAGCCGATCCGTGCACGGTCTGGAAGTACTGGACCACGGGGGCCTTCGCCTCCACCCGTTCGGGCTGCGCGAAGTAGGTGCCGATGATCGCCGGATCCGCGTGACAGCCTCCGCACAGCTCGGCGACGTTGAACGGGTGGGTCGGTGAGCGCCGGTCCTCCCCGCTGAAGACGGCGTGCTCGCCGTGACACCGGATGCAGGCGGGGGCGTCCCCCTCCTCGGCCACGTTCACCGCGTGGCTCGAGGCATGCCAGTCGGCTCCCTGCGTCTCGTGGCAGCTCTCGCAAGCGACGGCACGCGCCGCTCCCTCGGACGCCTCGTGCGGGTAGATGCTGGCCTGGTCGGGGTGGCAGCTGGCGCACGCCAGGGTGTCGTGCCTCGAGCCGAGGATGATCGAATCGGGCACCAGGAGCGCCGCGTCGCCCTCCGGCGTGTCGGTCTTGCCCGCCAGGAACTCGGGACGGGAATGGCACTTTGCGCAGTCGAACGGGGGCTCTCCGGGCAGAACCTGCGGGCCACCCGGGATCTCCTGGCCGTGGACTGCCGACCAGAAGAGCGGCACCAGAAAAACGGCGAACGTCAGCCTTCGCGCAGCCAAGCCGAAGATTCCTTCCGTTGAGGTCTCTACTGCATCGGCGGCATCTGATGGCAATCGGCGCATTCGTCCGGGGCGTTGTGGTCCACCATGTCGCTGTGGCACGCGAGGCAGACTTGCCGGGTCCAGCGGTCGATCTGGTCCGCCGGCTCGTCGTGGCAGTCGAAGCACAGCGTGTG
>JBDLIK010000874.1:0-1822 GCA_039714895.1 Myxococcota bacterium
TGCGCCGGCAGCACGATGCGCGTCAGGCGAACGGTGAGCGCGATCGTCTCCGGGGCGAAGCGCGGAAACTGCAACGCAATCAGCGCCTCGGCCTGCCACCAGAACAGCGCCGTGGCCACCAGCGCGAGCACCCCCACGGTGCCGAAGACCGTGGCGAAGAGGCGTTCGGCCCGCTCTCGCCCCAGCGCCAGGGCGCGGGTGTAGAGCGGCACGAACGCCACCGAGAGGGCCCCGCCCGCCAGGAAATAGTTCAGGTAGTCCGGGATCTGGAAGCCCGCGCGGTAGGCATCCACGTCGGCCCCGGCTCCGGCCTGGGCGGCCAGGACCGCCTCCCGTACGTATCCCAGCAGCCGGGAGAGCAGCACGCTCCCGGAGAGCAGCAGCGCGGCGGCACCGAAGCCCGTGCGCCCCGCCCGGGCCCCGCTCGGCTGGTCCACCCCCACCCCCCGAAGATGGGACAGGAAGCCGCTCCCCGCCGGTCCGGGCCGGCTCAGCCTCGGCGGGCGGCGGGTCGATACGAGATGCATGCCCGAGTCGTTCCACATCCTGGCGGTGGACGACGAGCCCCGGGGCGTCGAGCTGCTCGACCGCTGCCTGCGCGGTCTGGGGACCGTCTTCACCGCGACCTCCGGCGAGGAGGCCTGGGCACGCGCCGAGGCCGGCGGCTTCGATCTGATCGTCTCGGACCAGCGCATGCCGGGCTGCTCGGGGGTCGAGCTCCTGACCCGCGTCGCCGAGCAGCAGCCTGGCGTCGGCCGCATCCTCATCACCGGCTACACGGATCTCGAGTCCACCATCGAGGCCATCAACCGTGGCCGGGTCCACGCGTACCTCACCAAGCCCTGCTCGCCCGGAGAGCTGGAGCTCACCGCGCGCTCGGTGCTGGAGCGTGTACAGCTCTCGCGGGACAACGAGCGACTCGTGGCGAATCTCTCGCAGAAGAACCAGGAGCTCGAGGCCGCCCTCGCCTCCCTGGCCGAGACCCAGCGCCGGATGGTGGACTCCGAGCGGCTGGCCGCCATCGGCCGGCTGGTGGCCATGGTGGTCCACGACTTCCGGACGCCGCTCAGCCTGGTGCGCTCGGCGGCCAGCGAGCTGGTCCACGACGGAGGCCACGAGCCCGAACTCCGGGAGGACCTGGCCCGAGAGGTGCTCGCGGAGGTCGACCGGCTCCAGCGCATGTGCGACGAGCTGCTGGAGGCCACCCGCATGGGCGAGGGCCGAGCTCGTCCCCAGGACGAGGCGCTGGACGAGGTCGTGGAGTCTGCGCTCGCCCGCATCGTCGAGGATGCCTCGCGCTGCGGCATCGAGGTGGTGACCGACCTCGCGAGTGGCGCGCGCATGCCCATCGACGAGAATCGCCTGCGCCGCGCGCTGCTCAACCTGTGGACCAACGCCCTCGAGGCCATGCCCGAGGGCGGCCGGCTGCGGGTCGCCAGCGGCCGCGAGGAAGGCAGCGTCTGGCTCTGCGTCGAGGACACCGGCGTGGGCATCCCCGAGGAGATCCGGGAGACGCTCTTCGAGCCGTTCGTGAGCGCCGGCAAGGCGCGCGGGACCGGCCTCGGCCTCGCCATCGTCAAGAAGGTCGTCGAGGACCACGGCGGGTCCATCGAGGTGGCCAAGCCCGAAGGCGGAGGGACGGCCTTCCACCTGCGCTTTCGGCTATCTTGAGCGGCGGAGGGGGGGGTCTTGTCGGAGTCGCCGGCGTCCCGATGGTCGGCCTGGAGTCCGGTGGGGATCTGGGTCGCCCTGATCTTCGTGCTGTCTTCCGACGGCTTCTCGGCGGCCTCGACCTCGGGCGTGCTCGAGCCGCTGCTGCGCT
>JBDLIK010000875.1:0-1818 GCA_039714895.1 Myxococcota bacterium
TCCACCTTCACGGGGCAGGCCGGCGTGGTGAGCTCGATGTCGAAGGAGACCCGGGCGCCGTGGATCCCCAGGTTCTTCACGAAGCCGAGGTCGACGATGCTGCGGCCGAAATCCGGATCGACGATGGGACGCAGGGCTTCGAGGATCTCGGACTCGGTGATCGCCATGGAATCAGGACTCCAGGGGTTCCATTTGAAGCGAGTCTAGAGAGGCCCCCCGGGCTCCGCAAGGGCGGAGCTGCCAGACTGTCGGGTCCCCTAGGATCGCAGGCGGCCCCACCAAGAGGACCCCCAATGGACTGGAGCGATGCACCCTTGTGGCTGGGCTTCGGACTGCTCGGGCAGGCCGCCTTCTTCTCCCGCTTCCTCGTGCAGTGGCTCGCCTCGGAACGCGCCCGCGAGAGCTACGTGCCGATGTCCTTCTGGTACCTGAGCCTGGTCGGCTCGCTGATGCTGCTGATCTACGCCATCCACCGCCGGGAGCCCGTGTTCGCCCTGGGATTTCTCCCCAACTCCATCGTCTACCTCCGGAACCTCATCCTGCTGCGCCGCCAGCGAGCCTCCCGCTCACTCTCGCGCTAGCGGGAAGTGAGCGCTGCCGTCCTCGAAGACGGCGTCGAGGCGCTCGGCGCGGCGGCGCAGGATCTCCCGTTGCTCCGGATGGGTGAGGATGTAGAGGGCGTTGCCATCGATGGCCTGCACGACGCGTTCCGCCACCGACTCGGCGGGGATCACGCCTCCCACCATCTGAACGTCCTGCGCGGGAGGCGGCTCGGGGTGGCTGCGCAGATGCTGGGGACGCATCCGCACGGAGTTCTGGTTGATCCCGGTCTGCACGATCATCGGGCAGAGCACGCTCACGCCGATGTCGTGGGGTCGCAGCTCGCGGCGCAGCGACTCGCTGAGCCCGACCACCGCGAACTTCGATGCGCAGTAGATCCCCAGCCCCTGCATGCCCACCAGGCCTGCCATGGAGGCGGTGTTCACCACGTGCCCGCCTTGATTCTGTTCGATCAGGATCGGGCAGAACGTCGCCACCCCGTGCACGACGCCCCAGAAGTTCACGCTCATGGTGAACTCCCAGTCCTCGGGCGTCGCATCGAGGAGCCTTCCGCCCACGGCCACCCCGGCGTTGTTGCAGACCACGTGGATGGCGCCGAATCGGCGAAGCGCCATGTCGCCCAACAGGGCCACGCTCTCCCGTCGCGTCACGTCCGTCTGGACGGCGAGCACCTCGGCGCCCGAGCCGGAGAGCTCCTTCTCCGCCCCCGCCAATGCTTCCTCGTCCAGGTCCGCCAGCACCAGACGGGCCCCGCGCGCCGCGAAGGCCCGCGCAAGCGCCATGCCGATGCCTCCGGCGCCGCCGGTCACCACAGCCACCCGATCCCGGAGCTGGTCCATCTCCGCCTCCCCTGATTCGGGGATTCTATCCGACGTGTGCTTGGGTGTTTCGAGAACATTACTGATTCGGAATATACCGTCAAGAACTGTAATATTTGAACCGCAGCGCTCCCCGGTCGGGCAGGAGGCGTTCGCTCGGCCGGCGGGCGATCAGTAGGATTGCCCGCCATGCGCGCGTCGCGGATCCTGTGGCGGTACATCCTCGGCGAGATCCTCTCGTACGCGGCCATCGGCTTCCTGGCGGTCGCCGCGATCCTGGTGAGCCAGAACCTGCTCCGGCGTCTGGACGAGCTGGCGTCGGTGGGGTTCGCGGCCAGCGACCTGCTGGCGGTGCTCGCGTGCGTCTTCGGGATGCTTGCCTCCTACACGGTTCCCGTGGCCTTCCTGTTCGGGACCCTGGTGGCCTTCATCGACTACG
>JBDLIK010000876.1:0-1812 GCA_039714895.1 Myxococcota bacterium
TCCGGAGGACGACGTACTCGATGGGCGCGACCCAGATCGCCATCCCTTCGAGGGGCACGCGCTCCCGTCGCGCGAAGGCCCAGGCGTGCAGAGGGTCGTCGCCCATGAGGTAGACGTCGGCCCGGAGCGCAGTCTCCCCGTGGATGACGTTGAAATGCCCCCCCCGGGGGCGGGCGGCCTCCTCCTCGAGAACCTCGTCGCTCGGCACATAGAAGTCGCCGGCGGCAAAGGCCGATGCCAAGCGCCCGATGTTCACCCCGCGGAGCTCGAGCACGACGTCGATGTCGCGGGTGAAGCGAGGATCTCCGTAAATCACCGAAGCCACCCCCCCGGTGATCATGTACGGGATCTCCAGCTCCTCGAGGGGCTCGATGAAGAGCCGGATCAGGTCAGGGTCGGTCACCACCCACCAGATCGCGCGCGAGAGCGCGCACCTCCTCCTCCGGCAGGTCGGGGCGGAAAGCCCGGATCCCGGCCTTCTTCAGCTCGTAGGCCTGCCGGATGAGAGCCCGCATCACCGCGAGCTTTCTCGCCGGGGTCATGCGGCGCAGCGCCTCATACTCCTGCTCCCGTGGGTCCATGGCTCGCAATCTCCGAGGAGCGACCGGTCGCGGCAACGGGCGAAGCCGAGGCTGCCGGAAGCGAAGGCACCGACAGCATTTGTTTGTGGTCAGGAAGCGCGTGCTTGAAGCTCGGCCAGCTTCGCCTGCGCGCGCTGGGCCGGCCGATAGTCCGGGTCGGCGTTCTTCCAGATCTCCGCAGCCGCTTGGAGCTGCTCGATCGCATCCGCCGTTCGACCCATATCCTCGTAAACCAGCGACAGCTCGTAGCGGTTCTTCGCATCGGCCGGGACCACCTTGAGCACGCCTTGCAGGATAGTCTCAGCAGCCTCCAGGTCGCCTAGCTTGCGCTGACATCGGCCCAGCGCGGCCGCGAACAAGAGCTCGGCTGGGGACAGCGAAACAGCTTGCCGATAGCTCTCCGCCGCCGAGAGGCAGTCCCCTTCTCTCTCGCTAATGAGGCCGCTTCCGTATGCCGCATAACTCTTCATCACCTCAAACCCAAGGGCCGCGATTCCCGCCTTTCCGCGATCCAACTCTTCCCGGGCGCGCTCTACATCACCTGACTCGGCGATGGCACTCACATATAGGACTCCATATAGATCGTCGTAGGGCGAAGGAAGCCCGACTCGGAGGCTGTCGAGCTGCCCGAACGCGAACGCTTCCCGGCCGGCTTCGTGAGCTTCCTGGAGCAGTAGCGATTGGACGACCAACAAGGCGGCGGACGCCGGAATCATGAACTCTGCCGCCGCAGCCCGGAGCTGCGGGTAGGCTGCTTCGATCCGCCCGAACAGGCCCTGCCTGTAGTACAGGGTTTCCAAGAAGTCGTAGACCTCGAGCCGGTCCTCCGGCCCGCGGCTCGCCGCCAGTGCCTCATCCGCCCACTCGAGAGCCTTCTCGAACTCGCCCAGGTCGCGCTCCAGTCGGAGCAGCCTCGCCAGCACCGACGCCTCGCCCGGTTCGACCAGGAGAGCTCTTTCGAAGGCCGATCGGGCCAGTTCGTGCTCGCCCGTTAGGCGGAGCAGCTCGCCGATCGCGACGAACGACTGCTGGTCGCTTGGAAACAGCTCCGCGTAGCGCTCGAAGTAGCCCAAAGCTGCCTCGTACTGCGCGTGCTCCTCGTAGATGCCGCCTATCTGCTGCAACTGCTCGTATTGGGTCGGGTCGATGGAGAGGATCGCCTCGAGCTGCGCGATCTGCTCCTCCCACTGACCACGCTGGCCGGAGAGGTCGGCGAGCAGCCCACGGCCCT
>JBDLIK010000877.1:0-1805 GCA_039714895.1 Myxococcota bacterium
CGCGAACGCGGCACCGGCCGCCCCGGCTCCGACGATGAGGACGTCGACGGTCTCCTCGGGCATGGGCGCACAGCATAGGCCCTCGTCGAATCGAGCGCCCCGGTCCCTGGGCGGCGGCACAATGCTAGCCTGCATGGTCCGTGATCCCTCGTCGGGGGGGCGCACTGAATCATGCGGGCTACGGGAGGGTTCGATGAAGCTGGCAGCGCTCGCGACACTGGCCCTCGGAGGGGTCCTGGGGCTCGGCTGCATCGGTCCGAGCGACCAGCGCCCGGGTCTCTGGCTGTCCGGGGAGACCGCGCCCTTCCCCGACGACTGGGGGTTCTCGGACGGCTTCCGCGAGGTCGCCCTCCAGGTGCGGACTCCCTACCTGTTGCCTCACTCGGTGACGATCTGGTGCGCGAGCCTCGACGGTCAGCTCTACGTCGGAGCGCGCGATCCGGAGGCCAAGCGATGGCCGGGCTGGGTGGAAAGACGTCCGAACGTGCGGCTCCGGATCGGCGATCGGATCTACGAGGGCAGCCTTGCCCTCGTAGAGGATCCACGCCACCTCGGGAGAGTGCGCAGCAGCTACGCGCGGAAGTACGACCTCCAGGATCCGGCGCCCGTGGGGAGCCCTCCCATCCGCTACTGGCGCGTCGCACCCCGGAGCTGAAGAGTCCCCGAGGCGTTCGCGACCTCAGGGTGCCAGAGGGATGTTGCGGGCCAGCTCGTAGTCGATGATCGCGTCGAGCTTGCTCTCGATCTGCACATAGCGCAGCAGCTTGGGCGGAGGCAGCACGGCCTCGAAGAGCTCGATGAAGCGACGCCGCAGCGTCTGCTGATCCTCTCGGATCGCGAGGGCCTCCTCGATCATGTCCATGGCGCGGGTCCCCTCCGGGTCGTCGCGCTCGAGCGCGAAGCTCTCGACCAGCTTGACCCGTCGATCGCTGAGCATCCGCCGCTCGTCGTGGTAGTCCTCGTAGAGGGGCCAGAAGCGCTCCTGCTCGGCCTGCGTCAGCACCAGGCTCCGCTCGACGATGGCCCGACGATTCGCGGCCACCGCGTCCCGCTCGCCCTCGACGCCCCCCTCGTCCCGCGGATCGACCAGACGCTGGGTACCGAACGCGATCTGGGACCGCATGTCCTTGATGGCGCGCTGCGTGGGACTCGCACAGGAGGCGATCAGCAGAAGGGTGCACAGGGCGAGCGGAATCCGAGGCTGGGAAGGATTCCCCGGCATGAGCTCCTTCACTCCACGACACCCTTGGGGGCGCGCTGCTTCATGAAGCCGAACATGTAGCCGGCCACTCGGCGCATCTGGATCTCCTCGGCGCCTTCGGTGATCCGGTAGCGGCGGTGATGGCGATAGATGTGCTCGAAGGGCTTGTGGCGCGAGTAGCCGAGGCCCCCGTGCACCTGCATGGCCCGATCTGCGGCCTCGCAGCACAGCCGGTTCGACCAGTAGTTGCACATCGAGACCTTGTCGGAGACCGAGAAGGGGCCGGACTGGTCCATCTTCCAGGCCGTCTTGTGGATGAGCGCCCGGAGCATCTCGCATTGGGTCTGCAGCTCCACCAGGGGAAACTGGATGGCCTGATTGGTGGCGAGGGGCTTGCCGAAGGGCTTGCGCACCTTGGCATACTCCACCGACGCATCGATGCAGAACTGAGCGGCGCCCAGGCTGGAGGCCGCTTGGCGGATGCGGTTCTCGTTGAAGAAGTGCTGCACCACCTGCAGCCCGCGGCCCTCCTCGCCGAAGATCGCCTCGTCGGGCACCCACACGTCCGTCAGCGAGATCCGTCCGTGGTCCGTGGGCATGTTGA
>JBDLIK010000878.1:0-1789 GCA_039714895.1 Myxococcota bacterium
GCCATCTCCGTGGAGCTTGAAGCGTCGCCCTCGTGCCGCCACCTGGAAGGGACCGTTCGGGTAGACCCAGTTCGAGAGGTACACCCAGTCCCTCGGGTCCCCGGGCCGTCCGAGCAGCTGGGGAAGAAAGCTCCGCCCGTCGAGCTTCAGGTCGTCCGGGATCTCCGCGCGAGCGACCGCCGCCAGCGTCGGCAGGAAGTCGCTGAGGTCGACCAGGTCGGTGCAGACCGTTCCGGGCTGGATCTGGCCAGGCCAGCTGGCGAAGAGAGGAACGAGCGTGCCCGGCTCGCTCAGACGGCCCTTGCCGCCGCGGACCTCGCGGTCATCGACCCGGGACTGGACCCGACGGTCGGTGCCGTTGTCAGAGGTGAAGAGAACGAGCGTGTTCTCGAGAAGACCCGACTCTTCGAGTGTCGCCAGGAGCCGGCCCACGAGATGATCCAGGTAGCGGAGGTGATCCGGGAAGTAGAGCGAGGACGCCTGGTTCCGCACCCGCTGGGGGGCGACCCCCAGGAGCCTTGCGGGCAGCCCGCTGTGGGGCGTCGGCGTGAAGGGCCCGTGGGGGAGGACCATGGGATAGAAGGCGAGGAACGGCTCGCGGCGGCTGCGCCGGATGAAGTCGATCAGGAAGTCGCAGAAGACGTCCGGTCCGTAGGCGCCTTCGAGATCCGGGGCCAGCGACCCGTTGCGCCAGACGCTTGGCGACCAGTACTTCGAGGGAGTCTCCCCGTTCAGGATCCACGTCCAGAGACTCGACTCCTGAAAGCCGCAGCGCTGGGGGTGGTCCGCGTTCTCCGGCAGGTCGAAGCGGCAGAGCTGCCACTTTCCGGCGACCGCCGTGGCGTAGCCGGCGTCCCGTAGCAGCTGGCCGAAGGTGACCTCGTGGCCTGGATCGAGCTCGCCCCACTCGCGATAGCCGCGGATGTAGCGACCCGTCAGCAGCTCGATTCGCGAGGGCCCGCACAGCGGGGTCGAGAAGCCGTGGCGGAACACCATGCCGCCTGCCGCCAGCCGATCGAGGTGTGGCGTCTCGTACGAGGATCCTCCATAGGCGGAGAGGCATTCCTGCCCCAGATCGTCTGCCAGGATCAGCAGGACGTTGGGCCGAGATCCGCGGCCCGAGGCTGGCGCGGCGCCTGCACGGCCCGTCCGGCTCGCGAGGGCGAGGGCAGCGATGGCTCTCAGGAAGTCGCGCCGCGTCGTCCTTCCGGTGATCCCTCGCCCGGTTCCCGAGACTGCGGGGAGCATCTTCTTCCGGACCACATCCCTACACTAGACACTTGGTTTCGAGGCGCGCAAGCGGTCAACCGGTGGACACGAGTCTCGGCGTGGGCGGGTCCACGAACATCCGGCACCAGAGCTCCACGCAGATGAGCCCGAAGAGCGCGTAGGCCGCATCCACCCGGCCCGCCCGGTCCCGCGCCACCAGGCGCTGCACTCCGGCGGGGTCGAAGAGCCCGCGCTTTTTCAGAGCCGATTCCGAGAGCACCTCGTCCACCACCGGCCGCAGGGGGCCGCGCAGCCAGTGGCGCAGGGGGGCGCCGAAGCCGGCCTTCCCGCGGTAGATCACATCGTGGGGCAGCCACGCCTCGGCGGCCTTGCGGAAGATCCACTTCCCGGTTGCGCCGCGCTGCTTGAGAGAGATGGGTAGCCGCGCCGCGAGGGCCACCAGGTCCGGATCGATGAGGGGCACCCGCACCTCGACGCCCGAGGCCATCGCCATCTTGTCGGTGTAGTTCAGGTTGTGGTCCGCCAGGAAGAACTTGCCCTCGAGGTAGAGCATGCGATG
>JBDLIK010000879.1:0-1780 GCA_039714895.1 Myxococcota bacterium
GGCTCTCGGCATCGAACATCACGCGGCTCGTGGAGGTGTGGCGCGAGGAGTTCGACGGGTTCCGGCATCGGGATCTCTCGGAGCTCGACTACGTGTACGGGTCAAGTCCCGATCTGTGTGTAAAAAGGGTCTGAGGAAGCTCCCCCAGCAGTACGAGTTATTCCCGAAAGTTGTGGATCGTGATGTAAGCGGATGAAAAGAGGCGGCGTATCCTTCCGTGTGAGATCAACCACACGAAGCCCGGCTTGCCGGCCGGGGGAAGGAGACGCCACCGATGCTGAAGGTAATGGACTCGCCGGTCGCGGAGGAAGAGACCGGACTTCTCACGGATCTGGATGAGATCGCGCGGCAGGGAGCGCAGCGGATGCTGGCCACGGCGCTGGAGGCGGAGGTTGCCGCGTACCTGGCAACGCACCGCGGGGATCGGGACGAGCGAGGCCACCGACGGGTCGTGAGGAACGGGAAGGCGCGGCCGCGGCGGGTGACGATCGGATCGGGCACGCTCGAGGTCCAAGCTCCCAGGGTGAACGATCGGCGCGAGGGCGAGCGGTTCAGTAGCCGGATCCTGCCGCCGTATATGAGACGGAGCCCGAAGGTAGCCGAGGTGCTCCCGATCCTGTACCTGCGGGGGCTCTCGACGGGTGACTTCAAGGAAGCGCTTCCGGTTCTTCTGGGCTCCGACGCTGCGGGGCTCTCGGCATCGAACATCACGCGGCTCGTGGAGGTGTGGCGCGAGGAGTTCGACGGGTTCCGGCATCGGGATCTCTCGGAGCTCGACTACGTGTACGTGTGGGTGGACGGGATCCACCTGACCATCCGGCTCGAGGAGGACCGGCTGTGCCTGCTGGTCATGATCGGGGCGCGACCGGACGGGACGAAGGAGCTGGTGGCGGTCGAGGATGGATACCGGGAATCGAAGGAGAGCTGGGGCGCAGTGCTTCGGGATCTGAAGCGCCGCGGCATGCGGGCCCCGGTGCTTGCGGTCGGAGACAGAGGGCTCGGGTTCTGGTCGGCCGTCAGGGACGTGTGGCCGGAGACGAAGGAGCAACGCGACTGGGTGCACCGGCTCGGCAACGTTTTGGACAAGCTGCCCAAGCGGCTCCAGGGGCGTGCGAAGGAGCAGCTGCGGGAGATCATGTACGCCGAGACCAGGGACGCGGCCGAAAGAGAGGTCGAGCGGTTCCGTGACGCGTATCAGGCCAAGTACCCGAAGGCGGTCGCCTCGCTCACGCGAGATCCTGAGAAGCTCTTCACGTTCTTCGAGTTCCCGGCCGAGCACTGGAAGCACATCCGGACGACGAACGTGATCGAGTCGACGTTCGCCACGGTCAGGCTCAGGCAGCGGGTGACGAAGGGGGCGGGCTCGAGGACGAAGGGGCTGATGATGGTCTACAAGCTCCTCGACATGGCCCAAAAGCGCTGGCGACGGCTCGACGGCTATCAGCTCCTGCCGCTCGTGAGGGCCGGAGCCGTGTTCAAAGACGGCGTGTTGGTAGAGCGAGAGGACACAGCGGATCGGAAGGAAGCCGCCTGATCATGCCGCGAGCCCCGATCCACAACTTTTGACAATAGCTCACGGTGTCGGCGCGAGAAGGACTAATAGGCAGAAAGAGGAGTCCGAGGAGCCTGGACCTCCAGAGTTCATGCGGCCGACGCAAGGAGAGACCAATGAGAAACACACGGATGAGCTTTGTTGCAGTTGCTGCACTATTACTAGGCGCGGTGCTCTGGCCGGGTTCGCCGTCTAACGGACCGGTAGCGGAGTCTCTCCCGCTGGCCG
>JBDLIK010000880.1:0-1780 GCA_039714895.1 Myxococcota bacterium
TCGTCATCGTGGTGGCGGCCGGGGAGGTGGCCATCGGCCTGGCCATCGTCCTCGCCCTCTACCGGAACCGCGACACGGTCTACGTGGACGAGGCCAGCATGATGCGCTGGTAGACGGAAGGAACGGAGAGAACCACCGTGCTGCGCTTCCTCTGGCTCATCCCGCTGCTGCCCTTCGCCGGGGCCCTCGTGAACGGCCTCTTCGGCCGGCGCCTGCCGGTGCGCGCGGTGCACACGGTGGCCTGCGGGGCGGTGCTGCTGGCCCTCCTCCTCTCGCTGGGCTCGATTCTCGATCTGAGCGGGGGCGTGGAGGAGTACCGGGCGCTGGCCGCGGCCCACCCCGAGCGCTACGAGCTGAGCGCCCCGGGCGAAGCGACGCGCTTCGAGGTGACCCCGGCCGAGTGGATTCCCTTCGGCACGATCCAGGACCAGGGGGAGCCGGCGGTGCCGGGCCTCGAGCGGGAGAGCGTGCTGCGGGTGGGCTGGACCTTCCAGATCGACGCCCTGACGGCGGTGATGCTCCTGGTGGTCACGGGGGTCGGCTTCCTGATCCACGTCTACAGCATCGGCTACATGGGGGGCGACCCGGGCTACGCGCGCTTCTTCTCTTTCATGAACCTCTTCACCGGGGCCATGCTGACCCTGGTGCTGGGGGGCAACTTCCTGGTGATGTTCGTGGGCTGGGAGGGCGTGGGTCTCTGCTCCTACCTGCTGATCGGCTACTACTACGACCAGGTCTTCGACAGGGAGTCGGGGCTGACCTGCGCGGATGCGGGCCGCAAGGCCTTCATCGTGAACCGGATCGGGGACTTCGCCTTCCTGATCGGCGTGCTTCTGGTGGTGGTGCTCTTCGGGACGCTGGACTTCTCGGAGGTGGCGGCGCGGATCAACGGTCACTCGGCGGCCTGGTTCGGCTCGGGTGTGCTGACGCTGATCGGGATCCTCTTCTTCATCGGGGCCACGGGGAAGTCGGCCCAGATTCCGCTGTATGTGTGGTTGCCGGACGCGATGGCGGGCCCGACGCCGGTCTCGGCGCTGATCCACGCGGCGACGATGGTCACGGCGGGCGTGTACATGCTGGCCCGGACCTCGGCGCTGTACTGGCACGCCCCGGACGCCATGATGGTGGTGGCGGTGGTGGGCTGCCTGACGGCGATCTTCGCGGCGACGATGGGCCTGGTGCAGCACGACATCAAGAAGGTGCTGGCCTACTCGACGGTGTCCCAGTTGGGCTACATGTTCCTGGCCGCGGGGGTAGGGGCCTTCGTGGCGGCGATCTTCCACCTGGTGACGCACGCCTTTTTCAAGGCCTGCCTCTTCCTGGGGGCGGGTTCGGTGATCCACGCGAACCACCATACGAACGACATGCGCCTCTACGGTGGTCTGCGGAAGTGGATGCCGTGGACCTTCCGGACCTACCTGGTGGCCACGCTGGCGATTGCGGGCTTTCCTCTTCTTTCGGGCTTTTTCTCGAAGGACGAGATCCTGGTCTCGTCGCTGACCTCGAACCGGGGCCACGTGGCGCTGTGGGTGGTGGGAAGCCTGGCGGCGGTGCTGACGTCTTTCTACATGTTCCGCTCGGTGTGGATGACCTTCCTGGGCGAGAACCGCGCTCCGGAGGAGGTGCGGAAGCACATCCACGAGTCGCCGCGGGTGATGACGGGCGTGCTGTCGGTTCTGGCAGCGGGCGCGATCGTGGTGGGTTTCCTGGGGGTTCCGTCGGGGATGACGGGGCTGCTGGGCCTCGGGGACCTGAACTGGTTCGAGCACCGTGTGCACCC
>JBDLIK010000881.1:0-1775 GCA_039714895.1 Myxococcota bacterium
CGAAGCTCTGCCCCCGCGCGTTCGAGCTCGTCCTGGGCCATGCGGGCGACCGACACCGGGAACATCCAGTCCAAGGCTCCGTGGACCAGGTAGATGGGGTGTCCCGCGGCGCGCTCCAGGTTGCCGAGGGCGGAGTTCGCAGGGTGCAGCACGCCGGAGACGGGAGCGAGGGCCGTCGCAGGCGATCCCTCGGACAGACCCCAGAGCAATGCGAAGGTCGCGCCGTCCGAGAGACCCGTGACCAGCACGTGCGAGCGGTCGACGCGGTAGCGCTCGGCGAGAAACTCGATCATGGAGGCGAGGGCGGTTCCGTCCCGCCAGGGCGCGTCCAGCGACCAGGTGGGTCCGATCGAGGTGGGCGCCAGCAGCAGGAATTCCCGCCCCCGGGCCTCGCGCAGCCAGGTCCACAGGAAGTCGGTTCCCCGACCGCTGCCTCCGTGGAGAGCGATCACCAGGGGCAGCTCTCGAGAGCCGTCGTAGCGCTCGGGGACGTAGAGCGTGAAGCCCCCCCGCGCCGCGGGACCCTCCCCGGCTCCCGGCGCTTCGAGGATCCCGACGCGCACGCCCTCGGGTGGCTCCGGGTCGAGCGCGTCGAGCCGATCGTGGAAGGCGGGCTCGACGAAGTAGCGTCCCAGGGGTGGCAGCGCGTGGCGAAGCGGGTAGAAGGCTCGCTGCGCCTCGCAACGCCCGCGCATGGCATCGAGGATGCGCGCCACCGCCCGAGGGGCAGGGGGCGCGTCGAGGAAGGCGTGCAGGGCGTCGGCACTGCACTCGGCCGCAGCGCAGAGATGCTCGTGGAACTCGCCGAGCCCCTCCGGGACCGGCTCGGCGCGGAGGTCCACGAGACCTTCACCCAGCCGGGCACGGAGCGGAGCGAGCTGGGATCGGATGCGCGGCAGCTCGGGGGGGTGGAGACGTCGTTCGGCGGCCTCGAGGGCCTGGAGCGTGGTCAGACTGGCGCTCCCCACCCGAGCAAGCGCTTGCGCGTAGGCGTCCGGAAGGGCTCGGGGGGATGCCACCTCGCCAGGGTACTGGTCCCGGAGGCAATGGCGAGGGCGTCCGGGCGTGATACGCTTCCCGATGGTGGGAGGCCCGAGCGAGCGTTCGCTCCCTCGCCGGTGGTCGCTGCTTTTGATTGAGGTCGCTCCGCTGCTCGTCGCGCTCGTCTCCTGACCGTGGGGCCGATGCCGGGGCTCCTCTCCCGCTTGGCGCCGGCCCGTCGGTCGGGCCCAGGAGGTCTACCGTGCGAGAGCCCTCCGAGCTTCCGCGTGATCCGGCGCTGCTTGCCAAGCTGGCGCGCGTCGCCAGCCGGACCGAGAGCGCGGTGGCCATCGGAGACGCGTCGGGCTGCGTCGAGTGGGTGAACCCGGCCTTCGAACGCATCACCGGCTACAGCGCGGCCGAGATCCAGGGCAAGCGCCTCGATCTGTTGCGCGGGCTCCACCCGGGAGAGCCAGCCTTCGACTGGGTGCTCTCCCGCTTCCAGCAAGGACAGCCGGCGCGCCTGGAGATCCCGGCCCGCTCCCGATCGGGGCAGGAGCTCTGGCTCGCCATCGAAGTGCAGCCCCTCGGCACCGACGAGGGCTTCATTGCCATCGCCATCGACATCACCGAGCGCAAGCGCGCCGAGCGGGGCTTGGCGGAGAGCGAGGAGCGCTACCGCCAACTCGTGGAGCTCTCTCCGAATCCCATCGGCGTCCACTGCGAGGGGCGCTGGGTCTTCCTCAATCCCCTGGCGGCCCGGCTGCTCGGCGCCGAGACCCCGGAGAAGCTGC
>JBDLIK010000882.1:0-1774 GCA_039714895.1 Myxococcota bacterium
GTGCTCGGCGTAGCTATGGCTACGCCTCCGCTTCCCTCGGTCGAGATCTCTTGTCATTGCACCCGTCTGCACCGCCTCGCTACCCGACCTGGTGAGAAATGCGGGCTAGACTCTCGGGTCCGCCGGAACAGAGTCGTTCGCCGGCCGGGTTGCGAGTTCGGAGAGCCAATGCGCGGGTGGACCGTCCGGGACAGCCTCGAGCTCTACAACGTGGCGCAATGGGGCCAGGGCTTCTTCCACATCAACGAGCTCGGCCATGTGGAGGTGGGCCCGCGCGGACCCGAGGGACCGCGCATCGATCTTCGCGCGCTGGTGCAGGACCTGCGGGGCCGCGGCCTGCGGACACCGCTGCTGGTGCGGTTCTCGGACCTGCTGGCCAGCCGGGTGGGAGGTCTCGCCGCCTCCTTCGACCGCGCCATCGAAGAGTATGGATACCGAGGAAGCTTCCGGGGCGTCTATCCCATCAAGGTCAACCAGCAGCGCCACGTGGTGGAGGAGATCGTCGAGTTCGGCGCGGCCGCGGGCATCGGCCTGGAGGCGGGCAGCAAGCCCGAGCTGCTGATCGCGTTGGCCCTGTTGGATACGCCCGGGGCGCTGATCGTCTGCAACGGCTACAAGGACCGTGCCTACGTGGAGACGGCGCTGCTGGCCCAACGGCTGGGGCGCACCCCCATCATCGTCATCGATCGTTTCCACGAGATCGAGCTGGTGGTGAAGACCGCCAGCGAGCTCGGCATCCGCCCCCACCTCGGGGTGCGCGCGCGGCTCACCACCCGGGGGGCCGGGAAGTGGGTGGAGTCCACCGGAGACCGCTCCAAGTTCGGCCTCACGGCGCTCGAGATCGTGGAGGCCGTCGACCGGCTGCGCTCCGAGGGGCTGCTCGACTGCCTCGAGCTGCTCCACTTCCACATCGGCTCGCAGATCACCGCCATCCGCGCCCACAAGGACGCCCTGCGCGAGGCCAGTCGCATCTTCGTGGGGCTGCACGAGATGGGGGCGACCCCGCGGCTCCTCGACGTGGGAGGTGGGCTCGGGGTGGACTACGACGGCTCCCAGACGAACTTCCACTCCTCGATGAACTACAGCGTCCAGGAGTACGCGAACGACGTGGTGGCCGCCATCCAGGAGTCCTGCGACGACGCCGGCGTGCCTCACCCGGACCTGGTCACCGAGGCGGGCCGGGCGATGGTGGCCCACCATTCGGTGCTGGTCTTCGACGTGCTCGGCACGAGCGAGATGCGCTCGGGACACCCGCCCCAGGCCGTGGACGAGAGCGACGCCAAGGTGCTGCAGGATCTCTGGGAGGTGTGGACCGGCATCTCCCGCAAGAACGTGCAGGAATCCTGGCACGACGCGCTGCAGCTCAAGGAGGAGGCCTCTTCGATGTTCTCCCTGGGCTACCTGGACCTGCGGGTCCGGGCCCGGGTGGAGCGGCTGTTCTGGGCCTGCTGCGAGAAGATCCTGAAGATCGTGAACGAACTGCCCCACGTGCCCGAAGACCTCCAGGACCTCGAGAAGGGGCTGGCGGACACCTACTACGGAAATCTCTCCATCTTCCAGTCGGCTCCGGACCACTGGGCGGTGCGCCAGCTCTTCCCGGTGATGCCGATCCATCGACTGGACGAGAAGCCGACCCGACGCGGGGTCTTCGCCGACCTCACCTGCGACAGCGACGGCAAGATCAACCAGTTCATCGATCAGCACGACGTAAAGGACGTGCTGGAGCTCCATCCCTGGAACGGCATCCCCTACTACATCGGGATGTTCCTGCTGG
>JBDLIK010000883.1:0-1768 GCA_039714895.1 Myxococcota bacterium
GTCGCGAGGTGCGGGTGATGGGGAAGGGGGGCAAGGAGCGGGTGGTGCCGCTCCCCGCCGCCGCCCGGGCGGCCCTCGACGGCTACCTGCGCCTGCGCCGGCGGCCCGGGGTGCTCGCCGAGCCGCTGTTCACCGGTCTGCGCTCGCCGGGCGAGGCCCGCCGCCTCTCGGCTCGCGACGTGCGGCGAGTGCTGGCGCGTCGTGCGCGTCGGGTCGGAGTCACCGATCGCGTCCACCCCCACCGTCTGCGGCACAGCTTCGCCACGCACCTCCTGGACATGGGCGCGGACCTCCGCGAGATCCAGGAGCTGCTGGGCCACGCCAGCCTCTCCACGACCCAGAAGTACACGGCCGTCTCGGCGGAGCATCTTCTCGAGGTCTATGATCGCGCTCACCCGCGCGCTCGGCGGCGCGGGACGGGATCGAAGGGGAGGGCCGGCAAGCCGTGACCAGCGCTTTGATGAGGGCCACCACGGTCCTGGCCGTGCTGCGCGAAGGATCGCTGGCGATGGCCTCGGACGGCCAGGTGACCGTGGGACAGACCATCGTGAAGCGGGGCGCCCAGAAGGTGCGGCTGTCGCGGAGCGAGCGGGCGATCATGGGCTTCGCGGGAGGGGCTGCGGATGCTCTGGCGCTCTCCGAGCGCCTCGAGGCCCAGCTGGATTCCCACCACGGAAGCGTGCGGAGGGCGGCTGTGGAGCTGGCCCGGGAGTGGCGGACCGACCGGGCGCTCCGACGCCTGGAAGCCATGTTGGTGGTGGGGGACCCGAGCTGCGTGCTCGTGCTGTCCGGCAACGGCGACGTGATCGAGCCCGACGACGGCATCGCGGCCATCGGCTCCGGGGGCCCCTACGCCCTCGCCGCGGCCCGGTCACTCTCCCGTCACGCCGCGCTCTCATCTCCCGAGATCGCCCGGGAGGCCCTGCTCATCGCCTCCGAGATCTGCGTCTACACCAACGACGAGATCATGGTGGTCTCGCTGCCGTGAGCTCCTTTACCCCTCGCGAGATCGTCTCCGAGCTCGACCGCTACATCGTCGGGCAAACCGAGGCCAAGCGCGCAGTGGCCATCGCCCTGCGCAACCGTTGGCGCCGCCAGCGCGTGCCCGAGGAGCTTCGGGACGAGATCGCTCCCAAGAACATCATCATGATCGGACCCACCGGCGTCGGGAAGACCGAGATCGCGCGCCGCCTGGCCCGCCTGGCCCAGGCCCCCTTCATCAAGGTGGAGGCCTCCAAGTTCACCGAGGTGGGCTATGTGGGCCGTGACGTGGAGTCGATCATCCGGGACCTGGTGGAGCTCGCCATCAATCTCGTCACTCTCGAGGAGCAACGGGCGGTGCAATCCAAGGCCGAGGAGCGCGCAGAGGAGCGTCTCCTCGACGCGCTCCTGCCCCAACCCATCGCGGCGGCGGAGACCCGCGAGCCCGCGGCAACCCCGGAGACCCGGGAGAAGCTGAGGCGGATGCTGCGCCAGGGGCTGCTCGACGATCGAGATCTGGATGTCGAGCTCGCCGAGAGCCGAAATGCGCCTACCATGTCGATCTTCACTCCCCAAGGTGTCGAGGAGCTCGGCGTTCAGTTCAAGGATCTGCTCGGCGGACTCATGCCCCGGCAGACCCGCCTGCGCCGGCTCAAGGTTCCCGCCGCCCGAGAGGCCTTCGCGGCGGAGGAGGCCGCGCGCCTGGTGGATGCGGAGCGCGTGCGGGAGCTCGCCGTCTCTCGCGTGGAGCAGTCGGGGATCGTCTTCGTCGACGAGATCGACAAGG